>CAWUOD010000266.1:0-5283 GCA_963923115.1 uncultured Singulisphaera sp. | reverse complement strand
GCCACAACCCGACTGTTGTGCTTTGCATTACCACGGCGAACTTCCTGGGGAAAGATTCGCATGGGAACAAGCCTATTTACCGAAGGTATTGTGGCAAAATCGGACATGTCATCATACTTGAGGCCATAAAGTGCCACAAAACTTCGTCTCATGGTGGAACCGTCCTCGGGCGGCTTCACACTCCGAACGATAATATTGGTCGCGCCCAATCGTTTGATATCCTCGAGCGCATCCCGCATTGATCCTTCACCAATGGACATCAGGACAATTACCGAGGTAGTCCCAATGATGATTCCCAGCATCGAAAGTACGGAACGAAGTTTGTGAAGCCAAAGGCTGCGAAGCGCAAGAATTGTGCTTTTGCGTGTTTTTTCAGTTGCCACGGCCGCTGCGACAATGACTCCGAGCAGCCCGGCAAGAACCAATGTAAAAAGGTCCATTGTTGCTAAATACCCCCTTCAATGCTTGTCAGCACTTCAGGATCTACAAGCCTAAGCCCTGAGGGAATGGGAATGGGATCGTTTTCCTGATCCGATTCAATCAGGCCATCACGCATCCGCAAAATCCGTTTGGACCACGAGGCAATATCGTTCTCATGGGTCACCATGACGATCGTTTTCCCCATCGCATTCAAAGTCCGCAACAAAGCCATGATCTCCACGCTTGTCGCCGAGTCCAGATTGCCGGTTGGTTCATCCGCCAAAATCAGGCTAGGCGCGTTCACCAGGGACCGGGCGATGGCCACACGCTGTTGCTGTCCACCGGAAAGCTGCATGGGACGATGGTCCAATCGGGTGCCAAGCCCCACCAGGGTCGCAAGGCTTTCACATCTGGACTTGGTTTTATGATCAATTTTTGCACCCTGATAAATCAGGGGCACCTCGATGTTTTCCACGACCGTATATTGTGGCAAAAGATTGTATTGCTGAAAAATAAAGCCAAGATAACGGCACCTGATATCGGACAATTGGTCATCCGACATCTTGGCGACATCTTCACTTCCCAACCAATAAGAGCCATCGGTTGGACGATCAAGACATCCAAGAATGTTGAGTAGTGTTGACTTCCCGGACCCGGAGGGGCCCATCATGGCAACAAAATCACCCTGCTTCACCGAAAGGGAAATCCCCCTAAGCACAGGAAGGGGGTTTCCACCAAGGTTGTATACCTTGGTCAAGTTTTCCACTCGGAGAATTGATGGTTCCATTCAACAATCCAGGCTTGATTTGGGAGAAAGAAGACCCTTTTAACAAAACCTGGTTCAGGAAGGACGCTTTCCGCCACCCATTCCCGGAGCGCCACCCGGGGGGCCGCCCGCCCCGCCACCCATCCCCGGAGCTCCACCTGAGGGCGGGCCACCTTTACCCTTACCCTTGGTCGGATCGGCAGATTCTCCACTTTTTTCGGATTTGGAAGCCTCAAGGTCACGAATGTTGAGCACAACCTCGTCGCCTTCCACCAAGCCTTCCTTGATCTCGACCATTTTTTCATTGTTCATGCCCAGAACCACTTTTTTCTTGGCGGGCATTTTATCACCGGATTTTAAATACACATAGAATCCGGATGTGGCATTCCCAACGACTGACTGTGTGGGCACAACCAGGACATTTTCCACCTTTGTGTCGGTGTAAACCTTTACCGCCGCCTTCATTCCTGGCTTCAGACCTTCGGCTTCCCCATTAATGGAAACCATTGTTCTGTAAACTGTGACATCGGAGGACATCCAGTCTGTCTGGGCCGGAACCTCGTCAACAGTTTTGACATGACCTTTAAGGGCGGGACGGTTGGCAAAAGCATCAATCGTGATTTCCGCTGGAAGCCCCCGCTTTATCAAAATATGCTCCATACCAACAAGCTGATCCCGCAACGCAACCGCCCCAATGTCATTGACCATTTTGACTATGGGACGAATCAAACCCGTCTGAAAAACCTGGCGAATATCCGCGGGATTCAACATCGAATCCCCACGAACCTTGGCCCGCATCGCCTCATGAACACGAACATTGACGAGCATGTGTGAAAGGTTGGGAATACGCATCAGTTTCTGCCCTTCCCGAACTGGTTCACCCTGGGCGATGATCGACTGCTGGGATCCACCACCAAACCTGGCCTGTTCGGACACATAATAAACCACCAACCCATCTTGTGGGGCGGTAATCACGCATTTGCGTATTTCCTCTTCGATTTCCTCGGCTCGGTTTTTCTCCTGGACATAAACAGATTTTTTCGTTTCGGAATCGCTTTGGGTTTGCTCATCCTTGAGCACAGTTTGCGTTTTCAGCCTTTCCAAGGCCCTTTTGGCTTCATCGATCTTGCTTTGCAATTCCTTCCCGGTTCGAACCGAAGTGTATTCGCTCAAAACCCGTTTTTCCTCATTCACTTTTTTGAGTGCGAGTTCAGCACTCTGAAGCTTGTACCGGTCGGATTGGGCCTGCTTTGGGGTCAGATAACCTTTGCTCACCATTCGGTCCAGCCAAACATCCCGGTCTTGCCATTGCTCACGATCCGATTCCGCCACAAGGATCCGCCCACCCACATCAGCAACCTGCTGGGCCAGGTCCCCTTCCTGGAATTTTTTGAGGTCGAGCTCCGCCAGTTCAAGGGTAACTTTTGCGGTGGCAAGGTCGGATTCATTTTGGCTTTTGGTGATTTTTTGGGTCGCCTCAGCCTGACGCCATTCGTTTTTGGATTTGTCCCGAACAATCATCTGTGCCTTGAGTTGTTCCTGAAGGCCCGAATCGTCGAGCCGAACAAGTTCATCCCCCTGCTCCACATGGGACCCATCATCAATCACCCAACGAATCGTTGTTGCAATGGTGCTTCCTTTACCGGCCTTAACCTGGCATATTACATCCCGGTTTTGGGCAGCCTCTAGTGTGCCCCGTTCGGTTACAACCAGCTGGAGGTTTTCACGCTTAACCAGGTGGGTAACAAGGGGTCCCTTGAAACCGACGCCACCGTTTCCAAGCTTCGCCCAGGCAAACCATGCACCTACCGAAAGCAATAGTGCGGCAACAACAAACCACTTACCCCAACCACCCCTTCTTTTACGAGCCGGAATTGGGCTGGGGGAGAATACGGGGCTGGATGGGTTGACCGGAGCTGCCCCCGGGGAAGTTGTCCCCGGAGCCTTCGTCAGGACAACACTGGCTGGTTGCGATGTCATCAGTCCAAACTCCTCGAACATCCAGGGGCATAAGTTCCAGGTCGCGATACAAAGCGAGCCTGAGTGATTGATAGCTTACCCAAGTATTCAGCAACTGATTTTGGGCTTGGAGCTTTTGTTGCTGAGCTTGCAGGAGCTGCTGGGTAAGAGCGACATAATCTTGTCGTCCTGACCCGGGGGGTTGAGGCTGGTATAGGCTCTCAACGGCATTATCCAACACCAGGTATGCCAACTCAACAGCTTGTTTTTGCAATTCGTAGTTTCGGGCAAACGCCCGCAACTGGCGAACCTCGGTGCGAACATTCAAAAGAATGGTGTCTTCGAATGCCATGAGGTTGCGCCTCATCCGCTGCCAGTTGATTAGCACCGCCCGGTAGTTGTTCCGCTCGGCAATGCGCACAAGGGGCGCTTCCGCATTGAGAGTAAGCTGATGAACCCCCATCGATTGGAAGGACAACGGCTGTGCCATCGCCAAAGGCGAATTGGCATTCCAATTGTAACCAACATTGAACACACCAAGCAAACTATTTGCCGCCACACGAATTTGCCGCCAGGCATCCACAAGTTGGGCCCGACCATTCATTAAGTCCAAGCGGTGCGCCAATGCGTGCCTTCCGGCCGCCCAAAGGGATTCACCCAGACTGGCCTGGTTAAGATCAACCCCGTCAACACAAAGCCTTGGCAGGGGGCTCCATTCCTTGCGCACCATGTCCAGGCGTTCGTTGCGTGGTTCAACAAAAAGCAAAAGGAAATCTTCCTGCAGGTCCTCATACAAATCTGCCTGCATTTTCAGGTCTAGTTTGCCATTTTTGACAAACGGTTCCCTCTCGTAAATCCTCAAGCTGCGCTCAAATCTTCCCAGGAAAAGCTCAAATTCGGTGGACCTTAATTTAGCCAAATCCTCTGCTGAGAGCTTTTTGCCAGCTTTCTCCAAACTAGTGCTTTTATCCCGGAGCCCTTTACGAAGGTCTCCCAATTCACGCACCTGAATAATTAATTTTTCATCATTAAGGGAGGCGAATTCACCCCACTTTTTTGGAAGTATTTCCTTATAGCGGGTATTCTTGATCACCTCGGCGCTGTTCAAGATTTTCCCAAACTCATCCCTTACTTTTTTGGCGAACTCCGCCTGACCGAGTTTTCGGGCTGCTGCCCGCGCATTTTTCAATTCATCGGTTAGTTTTTGAAAACGATCCAACTGTTCGGTTGGGGGGCGCAACACCTTGTCATCAAGCTGAATTGGAATTACAGGCGGAAGACCCAACTGCAGCTTGAACTGGTCCATCGCGTCCCGAACCAACTGCTGGGACTGGATTACCTGCACCTGGGAATCAAGCAGTTGCTGACGCACCCGAGCAACTTGAAGTTCCGGAATATCACCAATTGCCTGAAACTCACGATATTGATCAAAAAACTGTTGCAAGGCAAAAACATTTTCCTGCTGGTTGATCAAAATACCGGTTTTCAGGAGAAGGGGCAAATACCCTTGTGCTGGAGCTTCAAATTGGCCAGGCCCGGATGAATAGCCCGCACCCTGCCCCGGTCGGACTTGTATTTGCGATGCAATTCCCCCCGCACCCATTTCGCTCGTTGAAAGGGTTCTTGGTGCCTCCACCGACAAAAGGCCATTCCTCTGAATATTTCCCCCACCAATCAGGTAGGTGTAAAATTCCTTTCGAAAGCGTGCATAATAACGAATCGAATAAAGGAGTTCGCGTTCCGTAATTGTTAATGGCTCAAGTGTGACAGCCTTGCCACCACCCTGCAGTAGGGGTTGGAAAAATTGTAAACTCATGAAGGAAGGGGTCACATACAGGTTGTTAGAGCCCTTTCCTGTTTCAAAGACCAACCTGTTTGCAAACTGGAACAACAACAAGGCGCCAGTCGAAAACACTTTGGTGAAACCTGTGGTCGAATTGGCTGTCCATCCGTTCGGATATGTGTTGTAATTCGATCCGTACCAGCTCCTTACGGCGGACTCTGTGGCAAAGAACTGCCCCATGAACGAAAAACGCTGAAGCGTCACAGGCAAAGCCGCGATATACACATCTTCCCGTCTCGTCATGTACTCGCGACTGTTTACCAAAGCCAGGTCGCATGCCTGCGCAATATTGATG
>CAWUOD010000265.1:0-5303 GCA_963923115.1 uncultured Singulisphaera sp. | reverse complement strand
CGGAGATGTGTATAAGAGACAGGGCCCGGCCATTGCGAATGCCCATTACAATTTGGGCTATTGTATCCGAAAGAATAGCCCACATAACGATTTCATTAAATCTACACATGAAAATCCGGAATTTCCTTGCCATGGCACCACCGAAATGATCCATTGGGCAGCACCGTACCGGCCTTTGAACTTTGTTGGCTCCCGGTTTTTGCGATATTTGGAAAACCCGGAGGCGCCTGGTGGTGACCCCATTTCCCGAAACACCTAATCTCCCCCCCCCGAAAGCTTTTAACCATGAACGGTCAGCCATCGCCAAATCCGACGAAAACTGGTGGTTTCCTTCACCGTATGAAATCCCTCCTTAAATCCCCCGCGGCACGCCTCCGCAAAATGATTCACGAATCTGTTCGCTTCGAGATTCAGGAGCAAGTGATCCCAAGGCTGGATCACTTGGTAAATCTCGGGCAGGATCAGAGGTGCCGATTTGCCATCCCCCTTGGCAACAACGAATTGCTGATGGCTTGCCCCTCGGGTTTTATTTTGGTTCCAGCCGATGATATTTCCGTCGTAACCTGTTTTGTCAATGGAGGAGACATGGAACCCGGCACCCGGATGCTTGTCTCCAGGACCCTGGAATCCGGAAACACTTTCGTGGATGTTGGTGCGAACCTTGGGATAATGACCCTGGCAGCCGCCCGGGCCGTAGGTCCGAAAGGGAAAGTCATTGCTTTCGAACCTTTTGAACAGACCAAACGCCTTCTCGAACGAACGGTTTGGGCAAACGGCCTGGGGCAAATGGTAACCATTCATCATGCGGCCGTTTCCGATCACGAGGGCACCCATGAATTCCATGTGGGGCCCACATGTGGGCACAATTCCCTTTTCCCCCTGGCATCCTCCGGCATCCCCACACCTGGTGTGAAAGAAACCGGAACCACGGTTACGGTCAATCTGGTTCGATTGGACCAGGTTCTTTCAGAAACTGCTCCGGTCCATCTACTAAAAATTGATGCGGAGGGTGCCGAATTGGAAGTGCTGGAAAGCGCCGCAAAAATCATTCGCTCCCAGCCGGAAATCTCCCTGATAGTCGAATTTGGCCCCGGTCACCTTAAAAGACGAGGACTCACCACCGGGGACTGGCTCGGGCGGTTTCAGGATCTGGGTTTGGAATACAGGGCCGTTCACCCTTTTACCAGTGGATTGGAGATCACAACTCCCGAAAAATTGGAACAGGTTCATTCGGAAAATCTCTTTTTTGCACGGCCCAAATCCAAAATCTGGCAAAAATTGGTTGGAGTTTAAAGGGCGGCAAAAATCGGAGTGCGCGATACCCCATGGCCGGGGAAAATTCCATCCCAGGGAAATCATTTCCCCGGTTATCGACAAGTTCGATTGCGGACAAATAGGCCGCTCAAACTATTGGGGTCCCAGGACTCCGGATTAGACCATTTCCAAAAGCTCGATGGCGGGTTGCCCGTCGCAATGAATCACGGCAAGTCTGCCGAACAGATCCCGTCCCCGGGCGCCAAACCATTCGATGGGGACATCCGGCGAGGCGACCCTCAGCAGACCCAAAAGATCGATCCTCGTTAAAACTCCATTTTGGATCAATATTCGTCCAAGTGGTTCGCCTTCCGCCAATATCCGCTCACGCACCCCGGGCTTGCAGAATTGCAGGTGGATTCTTACGACGCCATAAAGAGCCGGTTTGTCGCCACCCGTCTCGTAAAGGCAAATCCGGCGGGTATAAACCTCGTCTTGCAACACACGATCCAAAACCTCCACCCGGAGCGGCGAGCCATGATGCGCCTCCAGGGTGACCGTCATGTGTTGATTATGAACAAGAAGTGTCCGGGAAGGCTCGGAAACCTCCCCGGCCTGAACAAATTGGGCCGACGGAAAAGAGAAATTCCGCAAAGGCGCCAAAAGGCTCCCAAGAAAATCGGCCGGGCGAAATTCAGGGTGCCCCATACTTAGACCAAATTGAGCTGAAGCAAGGCAGGCGCGGGGGGCGCGGAATGGTCATGGTCATGACCATCCTCGGGTTCCTCGACTTGCCGCTGAAGGACACTATCGATCAAGTGATAGAGCAGCTCGCGCAATTCCTCGGGTTGGGTCTCATCGGCCAAAGCCTCCGCTTTGGCTTTGAGCTTTTCAATCAGTTTTTCCGCCTTGGCGAAAACATCGGCCTTCTCGTAAAGCTCGCGGACACGCATCAGAATGTCACCCTGCGTGATCCGCCCCTGGATCAGGTCCAAAAGGGTTTGCCTGTCCAAGCCCCTTAACGACTCCAGCGCAAGAGCCAACAACAAGGTCGGACGCCCCGCGACCACATCCCGCGCTGAAACAACCTTGTTTCCGGTGCTTCCCTCGAAATCATCCAGATCGTTGAGAATCTGGAAAGCGATCCCAAGATTTTTGGAAAACTCGGTGATCATCTTTTCATAGGACTCGGCCGGCCCCGCCAACCGGATTCCAGTGTACAAGGCCGCCTCAAATGCCGGAGATGTCTTGAGGGCATAGATCCGAAGCGCGTCTATGGAGGTAAGCTCCCTGACTTCGGACTGTTTCCATAGGAGCTCCGCACCCTGGCCTTCCGCGAGTTTGACATGGGCATCAGACAAACGGGCCAAAAGATCCGCCGCCACATCGGCACCAAGAAGCGCCCGATCGCGTGCAATCAATCGATAACCCCAACCAATCAGGTAGTCGCCAAAGTTGATCGCGGGGCCAACACCATGGCGTTTATGGAGCGTCTCCATGCCGTAGCGAAAAGGGTCATCATCCTGGATATCGTCGTGCACGAGGGAGGCTTTATGAAATGCCTCCATCGCCAAGGCGGCGCGCTTTACCGCATCGGATAGCTCGACTCCTTCGGCGCCAAGGGTGCCTTTGGCCCCACGCATCGCATCGTAAGCGGCCAGGGTGATGAAAGGACGGGACCTTTTTCCCCCGGAGGTGATCCAATCATAGGAGATCGATTCGTTGAGCCGGAGAGGATCACCTTCGCGAACCTCCTTGCCGGCGCGGTTCCGGGGAACAAGTCGGGTGAGTTCGGGTTCCTCGCAAATGCTGTTCGCGGCGCGCAGGAGATGTAGATAGGATTTGGCCCGGGCCTCGGGTTCCGGAGTCTTGAGATCGATCATCTCCATGACCCAGTCGATATCCACCGAGGTGCTTTTGCAATTGCTGGAGAGAAGCGGAGCGGCCACACATGGGACCCCAGCCAATAAAATCTTGTCCAGGGCCTTCTCGAGAACATTCAGACAGGCAACTCCGACGATCGCGTCGATGTGCCCGCTAACGATGATCTTGAGCACGATGGGCGTGCCTTCCGATACCAAAACTTTATAACCAAGCTTTTCCGCCTTGGTTTTGAAGTCGGCAACCGAGCAGGCTCCACATTTTTCACAATCCAGACCGAATTCGTCGTAATCGGCCGGACAACCCTCTGCATGCTTTAGACAGTGAGGCAACAACAGCAGTCGCCTGTTGAAGGGAATTGCCTGCAATTCGGAACGCCAAAATTCGTTAGCGACGCAAACAGCCGTGAAGCCCGTGTATTGGTGGCCCAGGCCCATTCCATCCAGAAGCGTTTGGGCGATTCCCTTGAGTTCATCCTTGTTGAACAGTTTGGAACGATCAATTTTTGACGCGACCTTCGCCGCCTCGGCCCGAACCCTGTCTCGCAAATGCCGTGTCTCGGGCACCACCTTGATCTTGGCGGTAAGGTCTTTCTTTTCACGCTTGGCAGTCGGGGCTCCGACAGGGGATGCAGGGGCTGCCCCATCCACTGGATTGGAAGCCAATAAACTCGCGCCAGGATTCCCAACGGCTGGCGGTTCAAGCGTGCTGGACACGGTGCGCAATCCTCCCAACCAACCAAGCTCCTGACAGGGAGTCAGGTTCCGGATCTTTGCCCTGGTGGAAAACGGTCAATGGATGAAACCCATCCATCGCCCCGGATTCGTTTCCATTTCGTAACCGGAACACGCCGAAAAATCCCGATCAGGGAGAATCCGATTCCGGGTAGGAAGATTTACTGTCCGATTCCGGACAAAAAGCCCCCAAGGCAAAAACAACGGGGTATAAGGATTCATAATACCAAAGTTTTGCGAAATAAAACCCAATTGGTGCTGATTCTTCCAAACCGCCCTCGAGAACCTTCCTCACAAGCCAATTTTGCCCATTTTCCCTCAAATCATGCGAATTTTTTAATGATCGGAGCGCCTCTACCACCAGTCCCGTCTCCTCTATCTGGGAGGGTATTCCTTTATTGCCGCCCCAGCCTCCATCCGGGTTTTGCGCCCCCCGCAAAAACGCCACCGCCCGCTTGGCCTGAACCGTTTCCCCCAATCCCAGGTCCCGATATGCCGCAAGGACCCTGGCTGTGCCAAACACGGGATTCGTTTCCGACGGATCATCCTGATGGCCAAACCACAATGGTAACCATGACCCATCCGACCTTTGCTGGCGGCCAAGATAAGCAAGGGCCTGTTTTTTTAGTCCTGAAATTCGGGGATCCGATGATTCAAAAGCGTTCAAAGCCCTCAAGGTGTGCGCTGTCAAATCGGTTCCACTCCGGTCAAAAGGGAGGGTTCCCCACCCCCGGCAAAAGGTGGGAATTCCACCATCGCGGTTTTGCAAACCCAACAACCAACCGGTTGCCAATTTCCTCCACAAACCATCCTCCTGGCCAAGGGCTTTAAGGGCCAGCATCGCCCCCGGGGTATCATCCGCATCGGGAACTCCGCCAGGCAAAGGGGTCCATGCCCATCCCCCTGGAGGGGCGCCGGTATAGGGGTGGCGAACCAGGTATTGCTGTGTAAGAAACCAGTCCCGAAGTTTTTCTTTCCCGGAAAGATGCGCAAGGCATCCCGACTTTTCGAGGGCACCGACCGCCAAACTGGTGACCCATGTTGCCAAATGCGTATCGATCGGCCAGCTGCCATCCTTGCGAACGGATTGGACCAAAAAATCCACTCCCCTATCCAATACGATGGATTTTCTCTCTCCTGACATCCACAAACTCATGGTCACAAACGCTGTCAAAGGCGTTGCTTCCAAAAAACCTCCATGGCTGGGCTGGATCGTTTCCAAAACCCCTAGCACACGGCGACGACACAAGGCCCTAACGCCCTTTGCCAAGGGATTCCAGGAAGGCCTGTTCTTTTGGATGCAAAGACCAATCGCGATAAGGGCCGGCAGGGCGTAGCTAACAACCGGCATTTTCACAAACCGGTACCAGGATTGGGGGAGGGCGGCCAATTCAAACGGTAAAAATGGGACTTCGCCCCACGGAACCAAACCGG
>CAWUOD010000264.1:0-5307 GCA_963923115.1 uncultured Singulisphaera sp. | reverse complement strand
CAATTGGAATCAAATAGGGGGATGAATCCGAAAGAGTTTCCATGGCCAAGCACACTTGTGCTTCAACGGGAATAGGGCATTTGAATTTATCGCCAAATTTATTGAGAAGCAGGGTCCGTTTGCAATTTTGGAAATGGCGGTTGCGAAAATCGCTATTTTGCCAATCAATCTGTTTCAGGTTAGCCGGATGTTCCAAGGCCTCCCCGAGGCCATGAAGCCAAACATCAATCCACGATTTTGTATACCCGACTTGAGCCCCCCATTTGAGAAAACCATGAGCAAATTCCGGCTGGAATAGAAATTCCCAGCCGTCTAACGACATTCTCTCCCTCAGTCCCCGCAACAGGTGCCTTGGAGGAAGGAGCGTGAAATCGAACACCATATGCCAAGGTGCCGTGCCCTTGTTCAGGTGATTTTTCTGGTTGCTAACTCTAGGTGCCACGCCAAATCCTTGGTGTGAGCACTCGACCAATTTTCCCGGAAAAGAGTCAGAAAAAATTCTGCACAAAGCAGGACCAATCAGGCTCTCGCAGGTTCCATCTCAAGAAGCTGGCACATCCTTTTCAAAAGCGTTTCCATTTCGAAAGGCTTTTGAAGGAAGTCATCCGCTCCTGAAAGTCGAAGCTCCTGGATTTTGTCGTCTTCAACCATTCCCGAGATGCACAGAATACGCACATTCTCCAAACTGGAGTCCGCCCTAACCCTGTGACAAACCTCCCGGCCGTTAATATCGGGAAGCATCAGATCCAAAACAATGATGTCCGGTCGGTATTCTTTGACCATCATACCGGCATCAAACCCATTACCTGCTGACCTGACTTCGAAGCGGCCATCCTCATCCAAGGCAGCTTTCATGAGGTCGACCAAGTCAGCTTCATCGTCCACAAGGAGGACTTTCCTTTTTCCGCTTTCCAAAGCATCGGTTGGAATGCCATTATCTTTCATGAAGCGAAAAAGATGTTCGCGGGGAATTCTGCGGAAGCGAGAGCCGGGAACCCGAAAACCCTTCAATTGCCCGTTATCAAAACAACGGATGATGGTTTGTTGGCTAACTTTGCAAATTTTTGCGGCTTCGCCCGTTGTGAAAACAGTTTTCATGTTCACGCAATCCTTCCTGGCAGGGGCAAAAAGAGGGGATTAGGTAGGAGGCCTTCCAACCCAGTCTCTATCCTACCCAAATTCTGTGGAGTTGTGCAAGCCAACTTAGATGAATTTTCCTCCCTGTTATCCTATCTTTCCTGACCGTCAGTTTCGGAAAACTTGTCCCATTTTGCGATTGTGTGCGAAAACTACCTGTACAGCCTTAGCCCAAATGGATTAAAACGAGGGAAATATCGGCTGGGGTAATTCCCGGGATTCTTGATGCCTGGCCCAAGCTTTTTGGCCGGTATTGTGCCAACTTTTCCCTGGCCTCAGCCCGGAGTTGCTTGATCTTTGCGTAATCAAAAAAATCGGGAATAGGTTCGGATTCCAATTTTCGAAACCGTTCAATCTCCGCAGATTGTCGATTCATGTATCCTTGGTATTTTGCCTCGATTTCCAGCTGCTCAATAATCTCCCCAAAGCCCGTCCCTGCCTCTTCTTTGTATTCCTCTGCTTTTTGTCCCAGCTCTCCAAATTTAACTTCTGGCCTTTTGAGAAGCTGCCAAAGTGTGACATCACCCTCCCGGGTTTTTTGAAGGAACGATTTTGTTTGAGCAATCTTTTCCAACTTGATCTGGAGTCTGGTCCAGGCAGCGGCATCCCCCACTCCATACTCAAAGGCTTTCGGGGTGAGGCGCTGGTCCGCGTTATCTTGTCGGAGGGCAATCCTGTATTCCGCCCGGCTGGTAAACATCCGGTAAGGTTCATCGACACCTCGGGTTACCAGATCATCTACCATAACTCCCAAATAAGCCTCGCTTCGGTCCAAGTGGAATGGTGCCTTGCCTAATATTTTCCCTGCCGCGTTAATCCCCGCGTAAAGCCCTTGCCCGGCAGCCTCTTCATAGCCGGTTGTACCATTGATTTGCCCTGCAAAATAAAGCCCTTGTATTGCTTTTGTTTCCAGGGTCGAAAAAAGTTGGGTGGGAGGAGCATAGTCATATTCAACGGCATACCCCCATCGAAGAATTTCCGCATTCTCCAAGCCTTCAATGGACCTAACCAACTCCCATTGCACATCTTTGGGAAGGCTTGTGCTAATCCCGTTGCAATAATATTCCCGGGTATGGCGACCCTCGGGTTCAAGAAAGATTTGGTGCCGATCCTTATCCGCAAATCGGACAATCTTGTCTTCAATCGACGGGCAATACCTTGGGCCCCTGCTTTGGATTTGTCCCGAAAACATGGGCGATCTGTGCAGGTTTTTGCGAATCAAATCGTGTACTTTGTCATTGGTAAATGTTATGTGGCAATCGATTTGGGACTGGGTGATCCTTTCTGTTGAGTAACTGAAGGGTTTGGGTGTGGGGTCACCGGGCTGAGGTTCCAACCGGGAAAAATCAATCGATTCCCCTAGAAGTCGACAAGGGGTTCCGGTTTTAAACCGGGCCAACTCGATTCCCTGGCGGGCAAGAGTGTCGCTTATTCCCTCTGTGGTGCCATCTCCTGCTCTACCACCTGATGTTTTGGCTTCCCCAGTGTGCATGAGGGCCTTGAGAAATGTTCCAGTTGTAAGGATAACCGCTTTTGCTTTGTAAAGGGTTCCACCCCGAGCCCAAACCCCCTTAACAACCCTGCGGGCCCCAACCTCATTTTCCAGGGCAGAGTCCACAATCTGAAAGCCCTCAACAATCTCTTGCCTAAGTACCAGGTTGGGGGTCGTCTCCATCACCCATTTGATGTGTTGCTGGTAAAGTTTTTTGTCCGCTTGTGCCCTGGGTGAGTGCATCGCGGGCCCTTTGCCCTGGTTGAGCATGCGAAACTGAATTGCTGTCAAATCAATGGCTTTGGCCATAATGCCGCCAAGGGCATCAATTTCCCGGACGATTTGTCCTTTTGCAACCCCACCAATCGCCGGGTTGCAACTCATTTGCCCGACGGTGTCGGCATTCATGGTCAAAAGCACGGTTCGCAATCCCATTCGGGAGGTTGCTGCAGCTGCCTCGACTCCGGCATGGCCGGCACCCACAACCGCTACATCGAATTCGAAACAAAGTTCCGCCATGGCTGCCTAATTTCAAACTTTCCCTTTGCACAGGTTCCCTTCAGATAGGATAACGGCACAAAGGGTGTTGGGCCCCAATTTTTACAGGAATTGGTTGGGAGAAGGATATGGATTTGTTTATTCGGGCTAAGGAAGGCTTTTCTCAATTGGATGTTCCGGAGGCCACCCGCCATAATGCGCTCAAATACTTGCAATTGTGGGTTTCATCTGAAGACTTTGCCCCTTATATGCCTCAAATCCGCTGGTTGATTGAAAAGGGTGATTTTTCTGGATTACTGGATCGTTTTTTTCAAATTCTTCCATTTGGAACGGGCGGTCGAAGGGGTGCGGTTGGAATTGGGCCCAACCGGATGAATTTGTGGACTCTGGGAGCATCGGTTCAAGGGCACTGCGAATATCTCAAACAGAAATTTCCCGGAAAAAAGGATCTGACGGTTTGCCTCGCGTTTGATGTAAGGGAGTTTCGTGACAAGAATGGAAAATATTGCAAGGACCTGCCAAATCCAATAATGGGGCTATCAAGTCGTGATTTCGCACATCATGCCGCAAAAATTTACGCCGCCAACGGTATCCGGTCCTGGGTCCTACCCCGCGACAGCAAAACCTATTATGCAACTCCGGAATTATCGCTATTTATTCGGCTTTATGGTGCCCAGGGGGGCTTGAATATTTCTGCTTCACACAACCCTCCCGATGATAATGGTGGAAAATTTTATGAGGATCGTGGAGCGCAGCCGGTCCCTCCTGATGATCAGGTAATGGCTGATTTGGTGGATAAAATCGATCGAATTCGAGTAATGGGCTGGAGCGAGGCCGAAGCTGCGGGGCTGATCCGGTATTTTGATGATAGTGCCCACCGCGCTTACCTGGACCTTTGCCTACAGGGTTCGCTTATTGATTCCCCAAGGAAATCGACCAAGGGGCAGGATGAATTCAACCTTGTTTTCACACCCCTCCATGGTGTTGGTTCCATGACGGCGATGGAAATCCTCCAGGAAAGAGGTTTCAGAGTAATTCCCGTCCAGGAGCAAATGGCGCCCGATGGCCAATTTCCCAATGTGACCAAGAGTCCGAATCCGGAGGTTCCCGAATCCCTGGACAGAGCTGAGATTGTTGCCCGGTTAAACAATGCCGATCTGGTGCTCGCGACGGATCCTGATGCGGATCGGCTTGGGGGACTTTATCCCGGTCCTGAGGGAACTTGGCATTTTCTCAATGGACAAAGAATGGCGGCTTTGATTACCTGGTTCAAATTGGAAAAATACAAGGAACAAGGTCGTCTTGAGCACAAAGCGGTGGTGGTCAAAACGGAGGTTACCACAACCCAGATCGCCAGAATTGCGCAGGATTATCAGGTTCAGTTGGTTGGCGACCTCCTGGTGGGATTCAAATATATTGCCGATGTGATTTATCAGCTTGAGATGACCGGGCGCTACGGGAATGTGGAGGCCGGGCCCGCTGATTACCTCATCGGAACCGAGGAGAGCCATGGAGCCATGGTTTCCCCCCAGATTCGCGACAAGGATGCAGGTGGAGCAGCCTTGCTTCTTGCGGAATGCGCCCTTGACCTCAAAAGACGAGGATCAAGCGTTTATCAGAAATTGGAGGAGCTGGCCTCCAAATATGGATATTTCCATAACACCGGCATCAATATCCAATTGCCGGGATTGGATGGGCGCATCAAGATGGAAAAAATGCTGGAAAGTCTTCGCGCCAATCCTCCAAAAATCATTGCGGGTATGGGGGTCACCCGATTTGAAGACCTGCGGGACCCAAAAGGAAAGCTGGGCCCTATCAAGGGAGCGACAGATGCATCCTCCCGCAATGTCCTCATTTTCGAACTTGGAGATAATGCCCGTGCTGTTTTGAGACCAAGCGGAACAGAGCCCAAGGCAAAGATATATATTGAGGCATCCTCCTTACCCAGACAAAAGGGGGAGTCCGATCAGGAATGGGCCCAATCAAAATCCCGGGTAGATCTTTTGGCCAAATCCATTGGCGATGACTTTACCAAACAGGCCACCGCAAGGGTCGGAATATGAGTCAGTCCCCTTCCGGGACCACCTGGGATGCGGTGATTATCGGTGCGGGTGCTGCCGGGCTAATGGCGGGCTGTCTCTTATACACATCTGACGCTGCCGACGATACTCCTTGTGTAG
>CAWUOD010000263.1:0-5309 GCA_963923115.1 uncultured Singulisphaera sp. | reverse complement strand
CTACACAAGGAGTATCGTCGGCAGCGTCAGATGTGTATAAGAGACAGCTGGCCGAGTATTACCGGCTTTCCGAGGAGGCGAGAGTCCTGGAGAGCAACGCCCCCGATGCCCAAGGCGCGATGGGCGTCGCGGAGGGGAAGGTTCAAAAGGAAATTCCGATTCACATTCGTGGAAATCACAGAAACCTCGGCAAACCGGTGCCACGAAATATCCCCGAGGTGATGTGGACATCGACCTCGACGCCCGTTTTTCGCAACAACCAGAGCGGCCGTGGGGAACTGGCCCAATGGCTCGCCAGCACCCAAAACCCTTTGACCGCCCGGGTATTTGTGAACCGTGTTTGGCGTTGGCACTTTGGTTCGGGAATCGTCAAATCCACCGAAAACTTTGGCCGATTGGGGGATCCACCCACCCATCCTGAAATGCTGGATTGGTTGGCGAGAAACTTCATGGAATCGGGATGGTCCATCAAGGATTTGCACCGCCTGATCATGACTTCGAACACCTACCAGATGGCCTCCTCGAGTCCCGGGGACTCCAAAGCCAAATTGGTGGATCCGGAAAATAGCCTTTTGTGGAAATTCAACCTGCAACGATTGGAGGCGGAAGAGGTCCGCGATGCGATCCTCGCGGTTTCCGGCAGGCTTGACAACTCTCTTGGGGGCAAGTCGATCCCCCTTCGCAACAGGCAATTTGTGTTCGACCACACCTCGATCGATCACACCAAATATGACAGCTTGAGACGGGCCATCTATTTGCCTGTGGTTCGCAACAATCTTTATACCCTGTTTGAGCAATTCGATTTTCCGGACCCAACCATGCCCACGGGAAGCCGCAACTCGACGGTTGTGGCGCCCCAGGCTCTTTTGATGATGAATTCCGACCTGATCATGGACTCGGCGAATATTTGGGCCGGCAAACTGTTGAGCCAGCCGGGAGATGACCGGGCAAGGTTGACAATTGCCTACAACCAGGCTTTTGGCAGGCCTCCAACCAAACCAGAAACTGACCGGGTAGTGGCTTATATTTCCGAACAGGGAGGCAGCATTTCCTCCGAAAACAATCCGAAAACCCCCGCCGGGGATGCGCGCCGGGCCTGGGGCCTGGTTTGTCAAAGCATTCTGGCCAGCAACGAATTCATTTACCTGAGGTGAATATGTCCCTGATTTCGCTTCCGGGAACCCGCCGTGACCTGCTCAAAAAGAGCGCTTTGGGTTTTGGTCATCTGGCATTTGGCGCGATGCTTTCCGAAAGGGCATTGGCAAACCATTCGACCTCCGTGGCTGCCGCCAAAAACCCGCTTGCCCCAATAACGCCCCATTTCCCCGCAAGGGCGAAGCGGATTGTATTCCTTTACATGAAGGGGGGTCCCTCCCATGTCGACACCTTCGACCCCAAGCCCCTCCTGGACCGGGACAACGGCAAGCAACCTCCATTTGCTTTGCCTAAAGTGCTTTTTGCCAAAGCGGGAAACCTGCTGAAATCTCCCTGGAAGTTCAAACGCTATGGGGAAAGCGGTTTGCCTGTCAGCGACCTGTTCCCCAATGTCGCCAAGCTTGTGGATGATCTTTGTATCCTGAGATCCGTTCACGGAACCAATCCGGCCCATGGCGGGGCACTTTTGAAATTGCACACAGGCAGCGATCAATTTGTCCGCCCGAGCATGGGATCCTGGGTCGCATATGGGCTGGGCACCGAAAACCAGAACCTTCCCGCATTTGTGACCATCTGTCCCACGCTGGCCCATGGCGGAGTCAACAACTGGGGTTCGGCGTTTTTGCCTGCTTATTGCCAGGGAACCCCCATAGGCAACGCAAGTCAACCCGCGGCCAAAGCGGTGGTCAAACACATCCGGAACTCACGGATTGATCCCGCCACACAAAGAAAGCAAATCGACCTGATTGGCGCCATGAACAAGGACCACCTGGCAATCACGGGATCCAATCAGGCGCTTGAGGGACGATTGGATTCGTTTGAACTGGCGTTCCGGATGCAGGGCCAAATGCCCGAGGCACAGGACCTCTCCGGGGAAAGCGCTCCCACCAAAAGCCTTTACGGGATCGATGATCCAATCACCGAAAATTTCGGTCGTCAATGTCTCATGGCGCGTCGCTTCCTCGAACGGGGCGTCCGCTTTGTGCAAGTGACCCATAGCGACAGCGAAGTTCAGTGGGATCAGCATTCGAATCTTTATCAGGGACACACAAAAAACGCCGCCGAAGTGGACAAACCCATTGCCGGATTCCTCCGGGATCTCAAGGCCCGCGGAATGCTCGATGACACGCTGGTCCTCTGGGGCGGGGAATTCGGTCGGACTCCGACCGCCGAGGCGGCTGACGGTCGCGACCACAACCCCCATGGCTTCACCATGTGGATGGCGGGTGGCGGAGTGAAGAAGGGATTCGCCTACGGCGCCACCGACGACTATGGCTATTTCGCCGTCGAGGACAAGATGCATGTCCACGACCTTCACGCCACCCTGATGCATCTCCTGGGAATCGATCATGAACGACTGACCTATCGATACGCCGGAAGGGATTTCCGGCTGACCGATGTCGCCGGACAAGTGGCTACCAGGATTCTTGCCTGACGATTTCCCCAGCCCCTGGACTTCCAGGTGGGGTTTGAAACCCAAAGGCGGCAATCATTGTGTTCCGCCCTCCCCTTTTGGGTAGCATAAACACTTAAATCACCTATTGGTCCAAAGCAAGGCCTCGGGATGCGATTCCCCTCTCCCCTTTGGGTCCAACAAGAATCCCGAATTCCGTTTTTTGGAAACCCCTGTGAAAACACTCGTCTTCGATCTCGGCAATGTTGTGGCGTGGTTTTCGCATGAAAAAGCCGCCCGCCAACTGGCTCAATTTGGCCCCAAACCCGATTGCGAAACCACAATCAAGGCGCTCCAGTCCCACTGTTTTGGCAGCCCTCTGGATCATTCCTTTGAGCGGGGTCATATCCATAGGGACCATTTCCGGACACAAGTTAAGGATCCCTTTGGCCTTAAGCTGGCTGATGCGGAATTTGACCAGGCTTTCAGCGATATATTTAAACCCAATCCTGCAACCCACGAAATCCTGGACAAAATTTATTCCCGTCCAGACCGACCAAGGCTATGGCTTCTTAGCAACACAACGCCACTTCATATAGAGCATATCCAAAAAAAACATCCTGAATGGCTCCGCTGGTTCGATCGGCTTGCTCTGTCCTATGAGTTGGGATACCGCAAACCTGAGTCGGGTTTGTATGATCAACTATGTAAAGATTCCGGGGGAGATCCGTCGAAACTCCTGTTGGTTGATGACCTTCCCGCGAACTGCGAGGGGGCCCGGGCCTGTGGGTGGAGCGCTGTTTGCTATCAGCCCAACACGGACTTGCTGGGCGAATTGGCCGCCTTGGGTTGGTGAATCCAGGGGGTTGGAACTAATTGAGGCTGTTTGAAAATGAATCCGATTGAATCCGTTGATCCCGAAATCTGGGCCGCCATCCAACACGAGCGCAAACGCCAGCAAACCGGCCTGGAAATGATTGCCTCGGAAAACTATACCTCCTCCGCGGTTCTCGCCGCCCAAGGCTCGGTTCTCACCAACAAATACGCGGAAGGATATCCCGGCAAGCGTTACTATGGCGGATGTGAAGCCGTCGACGAGGCGGAAAAGCTCGCCATCGAACGCGCCATGAAACTTTTCGGCGCGGAATATGCCAATGTGCAACCCCATTCTGGCGCTTCGGCCAACATGGCGGTCTATTTTGCCGCACTGCAGCCGGGCGACTCGATCGTTGCGATGAATCTCGCCCATGGTGGCCACCTGACCCACGGCATGCACCTGAATTTTTCGGGGAAACTCTACAAAGTCCATCATTATGGTGTGAAGGAATCCGATGGCCGGATCGACTACGATCAGGTCGCGGCCCTGTGCAAGGAACACAAGCCCAAGATGGTTGTCGCGGGCGCAAGCGCATATGCCCGCATCATTGACTTCGCCCGGTTTGCGGAAATTTGCCGCGACAACGGGGCGCTTCTTTTCGTCGACATGGCCCATATCGCCGGACTTGTCGCGGGGCAACAACACCCCAGTCCCGTCCCCTTCGCGGACTTTGTCGGCTCGACCAGCCACAAAACCCTGCGTGGTCCACGGGCGGGTTTCATCCTCGCCAAAAAAGAGTGGGGAGCCAAAATCAACCAGGCGGTGTTCCCCGGGCTTCAGGGCGGCCCATTGATGCATGTGGTCGCCGCCAAAGCCATCGCGTTCAAGGAGGCCCTTGATCCGAGCTTTGCCGCCTATGCCGCCCAGACCGTCGCCAACGCAAGGACGCTTGCCCACGAGTTCCTATCCGCGGGCCACACCCTTGTTTCTGGCGGTACCGACAACCACCTGATCCTGGTCGATGTCAACGCTCGTGGTCTCGCCGGTCGCCAGGCGGAACGGGCTCTCGATGCAGCCGGCATCACCGTCAACCGCAACGGCATCCCCTTCGACAAGCGTCCGCCTTTGGACCCCTCGGGTATCCGGGTGGGCACACCCGCCCTGACCACCCGTGGGATGAAAGAAACCGAAATGCGCCAGGTGGCCCGCTGGATGATCGAGGTCCTCGCGGCCCCGGAGGATCAGGCAATTATCAGCCGTGTTCGCGGCGCAGTCGCCGAACTTTGCAAGAGTTTCCCAACGCCTCACGAACACGCCTAGTTGGCTTTGCCCGAATAAGTCTCCAAACAAGGGGCCGCCCGCGAGATCCCGCCAGGGGTTTGGCGGGCGTTTTCGTTTATTGCATTCATGGCCGATGGCAAAAGGGCAAGGACATTTCGCAATTGGGGAAGTAAGCTATACCTCGCAGCAATCCCGATCACCTCCACCCACCCCGGATGCGCCCGATGAAAATCCGCCTTGCACTTTCTCTTTTTGCCCTTTGGGGAGCCGCCATGCCTGCTATTGCCGCCGACTATCCCAAACCCGGCCAACTTTCGGAAATCGCTGGTCTGCCCGACCCCCTGGTGAAACTTGATGGTTCCCGGGTCACGGAAAAATCCCAATGGCCCGCCCGCAAGTCTGAACTAAGGGGTCTTGTCGAGCACTATATGTATGGCCGGATTCCCGCAAAAGTCCCCATGCAAGCCAAAATCCTTTTTGAGGACAAGGAAGCATTTGGAGGGCTGGCAACATTGCGTGAAGTGGATCTCAAGTTGGGAAATTGGGATTCGCCTGGAATTCGGCTTTTGATCACGATTCCCAACAAAAGGGAAGGGAAAGTCCCCGCCTTTCTTGGAATCAATTTCCACGGCAATTCCACCGTTCTGGACGACAAGCGGATCG
>CAWUOD010000262.1:0-5314 GCA_963923115.1 uncultured Singulisphaera sp. | reverse complement strand
GTACCCCATTTGGGACTGCGACGGCGCATCCTTTGGGCATATTGGGCCACCCGAATGCCCCGGAAAAGGTACCTTTCGCCATTAATCTCAAGAAGATCCTGGACAGGCGAGGAGAAAGAAACTTCGGGAGCGATTTTGTAAACGAAAATGAAAAGACCTTCAAATCCGCCTCCAAACGCCTCTGCCCAACGGGAAAGCCCCTGGACATCAGCGTCAAATACCCAATTTTCCCAAACCCGTCTGGGCTTGGCCGGTGTGCCACCGGGAAATCGCTTGCCTTTGATATCGACCACGAAATTGCCGCCCCGGGTCAGGACGACATAATCCATGCTTTTGAGGGGTTCGCCTTCGATAAGGCTTCGGCGCGATTCATCGACCCCCAAAGCGACGCTTCCCTGCATCCTCAAAAATTCCACAAACGCGGATTCGTACTCGGTCCCGCCTCGCCGGGTTGGGCTTCGATGCGGTGCTCGGGCAAGAAGCGACATGGGAATCCCTGCTACTTGTGGTTGGCCTGTTTCAACCGGATCATTTTAGCCACATTGACACTCTGGTTTAAAGGCCAATCCGGCCCATTCCAATCAGCCCGCCGAGCCTTGTCCCGCCAACTCCCGTTTGGCGGCATCGGCCAAATCCGACTCGGCAAACGCATCCTCGGTGCGCTTCAGAAGATTCTTGAGTTTGAAGCGGCCCGATGCCAGTTCATCCGGTCCCGCGATCACCGCCAGCTTGAATCCCCGCTTTTCGGCGTGTTGAAGCTGTTGTCCGATTTTTTTGGCCTCCGGATAGACCTCCACCGCCAAACCAGCCTTGCGCAAAACCGAGGCGATTCGGAAATATTGGCCAAGGGAACCGGCATCAAATTGGGTGACAAGGATCTCCGCGGGAGTTTCCCGCTTGCCGAGGCGGCCCAATTCCTCAAGCGCCGCGAGCAACCGATCCACTCCAAGCGACGCCCCCACCCCGGGGAGTTTCTGGTTGGTGTAAAGCCCAGCCAGGTTGTCATACCGACCACCAGAGCAGATGCTGCCAATGTTGGGAAGGTCAAGAAGGAAGGTTTCGTAAATGGTGCCTGTGTAGTAATCAAGTCCTCTGGCGATCGAAAGGTCCAGACGGAACCGCTCCTCCGGAAGTCCACAGGCAGCCACTGTGGCAAACAATTCCCGCAGGCGGCAAACGCCCTCGGTCAGGGTTTCATTCGCCGGGTATTCGGCTGCAAGGCGGTCGAGGACCTCGGTGGGGTTCCCTTTGGAGGACGCCAACTCAAGCACTTTGCGCCCCGCCTCCCGACCGATTCCGTGCCCTGCCATCTCGTCGAGAACCGCATCCATTCCGACTTTGGGCAACTTGTCCAAAGCCCGCAACACCGCCACGGATTTGTCCGAAAGTCCCGCTTCCTGAAGAAGCCCATTGAGTACCAATCGGTTATTGATCCGGATTTCAAAGCGCTCAAGACCAAGAGCGACCAACAACTCGTGAATGACCAAGGCCGCCTCGATATCTGCGGCGTTGGAAGTCGTTCCGATGGTGTCAAAATCGCACTGCCAAAATTCCCGATACCGGCCATGCGAAGTGTTTTCCCCGCGCCACACAGGTCCCATGGCGTAGCGTTTGAAAGGTGTTCCCAGCTTTGGGATGTGCATCGCGGCAAAACGGGCAAAAGGAACCGTCAGGTCAAAACGAAGCGCCACATCCCGGTCGCCATGGTCCTTGAACCGGTAAATAAGCCGGTCGGATTCCTCGCCCCCTTTGCCGGTCAGGATTTCCGCATATTCCAGCGCGGGGGTGTCGATCGGGGCAAATCCGTGTGCCCGATAGACCCTTCGCGCCGTTTGGAGAACCTCCTCGCGGGGAATCATTAGGGCGGGGGGGTAATCGCGAAAGCCCTTGAGTGTGCGGGGTTCGATGATTTGGGGCTTGGAAGTCATGCGGGGTCCTGAAGGGTGGATCGTTTTTTCCGGGGGATAGAACTGGTTTTGGGGAGGATTGACCAACTCAGGCCATTCGATTTTTATATCGGTCAGCCCGCTCCCTTAGAAATTCTAGCTCTTCGGAGGTCAGGGACGATTTCCCTTGGGTGTGGATTTTCTCCAAAAGATGGTCCATGCGCTCCTCATCGGCCTGTTGACGGAGGATTTCCCCCTCAAGGCGCTTTCTTTCTCGCTCGCGACGCCATTTTTGCCACCACGATTCGCTCCGCGGCTCCACCTCGGTTTGCCAGGCCTTTTCGTCCTCTCCGTCGGAAGGATGGGTTTCCTCCCAAAGCGTCGTCCAGGCTCGTTCAAACACATGCAAAGCCAGAATCAGCACCACGACCGAATTGTCGGCCACCGCGGCAATCAGAAGGACCAAAGCCATCCACAACCCGGCCCGTGCGGCGGTTTTGGTGGCATCGGACGCACCGGCAATCGGGGTGATCCATGCCGCCAAAATTTCCCCGGAATCGAGTGGAAGGCCGATCAGGCAAAGGTTTGCAACCGCCATCATCCAGTTGACCCAAAACCAGGCTTGCAGAAAACCAGTCAAGGGTTCCTGCGCCACGGTGCCCAACATGGGAGGTCGAAACGGGTTCCAGGGAAGCTGGGACAGGGCCCCTCCCTCGGGAACATCAAAAATCCAAAGCAACGCACCGGCCAGAACCGCCATTTTGAGATGATAAATTGGACCGGCAATCGCCACCCAAACCCGAAGGGCCGGGGGAGCAGTGCCCGGAAAACTCCCGGGGGCGGAAACCTGGCCTCCAAACGGATCAATCAAGGCAAAACTCGGCCGAACGCCCCAAAACAATAGCGCCAAGGCATGCGAGCAAATATGAAGGATCAAGGCCCCAAAAAACACAAGCATCAGACCCAAACCGGTCGTCCACTGTTGGGGAAACTCGATGACAAGCCGAAGCATCAGGCCAAGGAAAAGGACTGGGACCACCGCATGAATACGGATGGCCATGCCCCACCAGGTCCCCAGGGGAAAAGTTAATTGCCGGATCGGATGCATGGCCCGGTTTACCCCCTATTTATCAAAAAACACCCAAGTCCCGATTGGCTGGAATACTGCTTAAAAGTGGAGCAAAGACCTTTCGGGCCTTTTCATAACATCCATCAGGAATGTCGCCGCATGGAAAATCTGGTGCCTTTTTCCGTGAAAGAAGAATTGGACAGATTAGCCCCCCGGCATTCTAGGCACTGGTGGCCCCAGGTGGGCAACTGCCTCGGTATGGGGCAGGATGTTTTGAAACCGAACCTAGGCCGGGTTTGTCACCGCCGCGGCCGCACCAAGGATCCCGGCATCCGCCCCAAGGCCACTGGTGCAAAGCTCAAATTTCTCCAGATAAGCCTTGAGCGCCATTTCCGGCAGGTATTCCCGAATCTTCTCCAGAAGCAAAGGCGATCGGCTTATCCCACCGGCAAGAACCACCATTTCCGGGTTGAGGGCATGGAGCAAATTCGCGATTGCGCCGCTTAGGGCCAGTGCCGATTCCTCCACAAGCCGAATCATCAATCCATCCCCCTCCCCGGCCGCCCAAAACAGATCCTCCACCTTGAGGGGTCCAACTTTTGATTTTTCCTGAAGGAGGGACACCTCCTGAATATCATCCGCGAGGGTTTCGTGGACTCTTTTCAACAGACTCCTACCGCCTGCATAGGCCTCAAGACATCCAAAAAGCCCGCATGCGCATGGGCGGGGTTGGCCCATTTCGATTCGCATATGGCCAAGTTCTCCGGCAAGCCCGCGGGAACCCTCGATGACCTTTCCACCCAGGACGATTCCGCCGCCAACGCCGGTTCCGAGGGTCAAAAGGACCAGGTTGCCAACCCCTCTGGCCGCGCCAAAACAGATTTCTCCCAATGCGGCGGCATTGGCATCGTTCATAACCCGAACCGGCCGTCCCAAATCCTCCGACAACCAGTCCCTGAGGGGCACATCGGTCCAACCCTCAAGATTGGCCGCGGATCGAACCACGCCCCTTTGGGGATCTAGGACCCCGGGGGTTCCAACGCCGACTTTTCCAATTCTCCCGGGCTTTAGGCCCGAGGAATCGATCAATTTTTGAACCGCAAGAGAGATGGCGCGGACCGCTTCCCGGGGTAGGCTGGTTGGGGTGGGAATTTCCGAACGGGCGATCACTTCGCCTTCCGGGGTCACTATCCCGAATTTGATCGAAGTCCCCCCCAGATCAATTCCCACACTCGCCGATTCCATGTCTGCAAATCCTTTTATAGTATATGCTTGGGATTTTCCTGTCCTGGAGGATGCCAAGGAGGCCGCAAAGGATCCGCCGGGAATTTTCCAACCCCGGGGAAAGTTTTCCTCCCCTTCCGCCGATATCTTTCAAGGAAGGATAGGGGAACTGTTGACGATACCTACAGTTGTGCCTATCTTTTCTAATGTAGCAAGGGGCTGTGGCGCAGCTGGGAGCGCGTCTGAATGGCATTCAGAAGGTCAGGGGTTCAAATCCCCTCAGCTCCACTCCTTCGATAACGAAAACCCTCCGGTGATTCCGGAGGGTTTTTTCGTTATCGGTTTCCCGCTTATCCAATCATTTGTTTGTCGCGCGCTGTTTTTCTCCCAAGCCAAGGCACCCGTCCATTGCGGCCAAACGAACCGGGAGCATCACGCCCCCGATCCCATAATTCATTTTACCCGCTGCTGGTCCCAAGGGGGAACCGACATATTTTAAAGGATAAAAACTACCACCTATAGGAATACTGCATGTACCAATATTGGGGATTTGTGGCGGGTCCGCTTTTGCTGATAAATTCCCCACTCCAGAGCTGTGACCAACCCACCAAAACATCCTGGTGATTGGAGAGGTGGTAAGTCGTTGTGATATCGATCTCCTCGCCCACATTGCGGCCGGCTTTGCCCGAAAGATCCTGCCGCAGCTTTTTGCCGTTGGCGGCGTAAAGGGCGTCCCGGGGGCTGTCAAGATAAAACTGATGGCTTTGGAAGCCAAATTGGAGCGCATGGGTCGGCCACCACGCGAACTGCGCGCTGATATCGTGAATGTTTTGGCGACCTACAAGATCCAAATAGCCGAAATAATAGTGTCCAAAAGGATATAGCTGCTGAAAAGTGGAGTTTGTGGTGCCAAGGAACGGGTGTTTTGAACCCGAGGCAAAATCGTAATGCACCTGGAGACTGGGAAGACCATGGACCTTTTGCCAGGTATATCCTGCACCTGTGCTCGCCGCCTGTGAGAAAAACGCCTGATTGGACCACATGCCGAACTGAAGCATGGCCTCGCCCTCGGCGTACCAGCCATCCTTGTCGTATACCGCGCGCAGACCGGTGGTGGTAAAGTTGCGCCCCCCAG
>CAWUOD010000261.1:0-5336 GCA_963923115.1 uncultured Singulisphaera sp. | reverse complement strand
TGATAACCCTTGGCCTTGTTGGGGTCCTGATTTTCCTTTCCAGCACTGCGGCGGCTCCATTCATCTACACCCTGTTTTGATAAGAAACTCCGGCAATACCGAAAAAAAGGCGCCAATATTGCACCTGAACGCTTGTGCCAGTATACTTTGGTATACATCAATCGGCTAACACCCGACTGAGTAAAGAATCCACGGAGTTTCGCAATGTCCTCACGCGACCAACTTACCGAACGCCAGGTTTCCATTTTGGATTTCATTCGAGACAAAATTGATAGCAGGGGATATGGGCCGACCGTTCGGGAAATTGGAAGGGCTTTCGACATCAAAAGCCCAAATGGCGTAATGTGTCATTTGAAAGCTTTGGAAAAAAAAGGGCTAATCACAAGGGAAAATTTTTCTGCCCGGGCGATTCAGGTCAAAGATCACCTCCCCGCATCCAGTCGGTCCGGACTACCCCTTTTGGGAATGGTGGCCGCGGGATCGCCAATTGCCGCTTTCGAACAATCCGATCGCCTGAATTTTGGAGACCTTTTTGCCGGTGCGGATCACTTTGCCTTGCAGGTTCGTGGCAACTCGATGATTGAGGACCACATTGAAGATGGTGATTTTGTGATCATCAGGAAACAGGAGACCGCCCGAAACGGTGAACGGGTTGTGGTCATGATTGACAGCGAGGCAACCCTTAAGCGATACCATAGCGAAAAAGGTCGCATTACTCTCATTCCGGCAAATCACACGATGAGCCCAATCGAACTTAAACAGACAAGCGACATCAAAATTCTTGGGACGCTGGTGGGTGTCTTGAGAAAGTGCGCCTGATTTCCGGTTGGCCTGACTGGAATCAGACACTACTTTTTTGTCGCCGCGAAGCATACATAGCAATTTCAGGCCCCATAGTGGGCGACAAGCCTTTCCAGTTGGCCTGTCGCTCCCAGGATCTGGTAGGCTAGGCGTTGCCGAAAAGTCCCCAAAACCCGATTAAATCCGTAGTGGTCATCCACGATACTAAGGGCTTTTTGCGCGGCTTCCACTTCCGACATCGACACGCGAAGAATTCTGTACAACCACATCTGCACCGCAAAAATCAATAGAGTAAGGTCCACGCCTTCCCAAAAAGGCATATTGAAAAGGGTTGGCCCGCAAAACTGCAGGGATCCAAATTTCATCAGATAATAGCGTTCAAATATCCGTTCAACATCGGGAGGCAAATTTCCCAATGCGATTTCACCCATTTCAAAACTTGCATCGGGCAACCATTTGTGCATTTTGGGAATGGCTCCCTTTCCCCTAACAAATGAAAGGGCTGCGCCAAACAGGGCCAACCTGCCCTGGCCCGCCAATCCCCTGTTTGGACCATGGTCCTTTCTCAGACAAATCGCGGCAAGCTGCCGGAATAAAACCCGACCAATCCACCCCGGTTTTGGTGTCTGATCCATTGAGTCCCTACCAATTGATGCCGGGAGATGACCTGACAAAATAGCGCACAGGTCCTCTATCTTTCCAGGATCCAAATTGGTCAGTTTTGCCTTCCTCAGATCCGCCCCAAGGACAAGAACCCGAAACATCCTTAAGCCCAGAGGCGCATCCCGATCCATGAGCGGCAGGGCCAGCCCCTTGGCCAACGCCCGAACCTGGTCCCAATCCAGTCGCTTGTTACCTTCCACGGCGGGGGCATTTACCTGGGCGCAGGTTCCCGTGGAATTTGGGGTCATTTGTTCGCGGTTTAGAAGTTCTTCGGCAAATTTTCGCAGGGGAACAAGGTGCTCGGGCATGGGACGCCCAAGGGAACCGGAGGCGGATGGACAAGCATACCGCATTCCAACGGACCACCCCTTACCCGTGGGAATCAGGACAAATGGAAACAACTTGCATGGAAGTGGTTTACTTTCATAGCCATGTTTTGCGTGCATCTTGCAACGGCCGACTTCATCCAGGAAAACACATGAGCCATCAGCAGTATGATTGATCACTGTTTTTTTTGAAAACAACCCACCCTTGATCCGTAGGGGCTCCAATCCACCCAATTCCTCCCTTGTCCAGTTCTGTGCACGGATACGCTGGGCCTCGATGGGACTGAGGGTCACAAGGTATTCCTTGCAGCAAGTCCCACATGTGTGGCAATCCCAACCCTGAATCGTCGGCAATGGCAATATGGTCTGCATGTCTCAAGTCCGGAATTACCGCCAATCAATCACCAATCGATGAACAAACGCGTTTCGGTTTTCCGATGGCTATTTTCATCCCCTATTTTTTGGGGGCAAGGGCGCCAGGCTGATAGGCCTTCAAAAACCCTAAAATGTCTTTTTCCTCTTCAATCCGATCATAGCCAAGAAGGCGCATTTCCTCCATCGCCCGTTCAAGGGGCCACCCCTCCTTTTCCATCCGGTAGATCGCGGTGTAAGCTCCGGTCCGATGGATACCCGCAAAACAATGAACAAGTATGGGATAGCTTTCCGGCTTGTCCAAAACCGCCAAATACTTTCGGATGTTCCCGGTCACGGGAGGCTCCTGGCCCGCTTTTACCGGCTCCCATTCCATGGGAGTGAGCCTGAGATACTGGATCTCCTGGGCCTTGCACCAATCTTCCTCCGCCTGGTCCGGACTTGGTTCACCAGGGGTGTAGGAATCGCGCAAAGTCACCACCGTCCGGATTCCGTTTTCGTGTACCATCCGGTGCAATCCGGGAAGAGTCATTTGACCGCTGCGAAAGAAGGTGCCATCGGTCACAACCCGAAAGTTTTTCTGGCTTTTGATTTGCTTCTGCGCCAGGGCAATGGGAACAGCCAAAACCAACGCCATCACCACCACACCCTGGGTTATTCCAAAGATCCTCAGATATTTGTTCATTTTTGCCTTCCTGGCTCAGAAAAACCTAATTCAAGTCTACCGTTCTTCGGTTTCGGTTGCACCCCGTATTCCCTGCCTGTCCTGGTGGTTGGGGGATGATTCGACCTCGGTAATTTTGGAATCCGATTCCCTGGAGGGTTCGGAAGGTGCCAAACTGGGGCCCGCCCAGACCCGCCAAAGAGAATAAAATCCGCGAAAAAACTGGACGGCGGCCCGTCCGGACCAGGCCCAAAGTTGGTCCAGCCAGATTTCACGCAAATTCGGGGGGCCTCCTCCATCAAGAGTTGGCCGAAAAACCATGAGGATTGCTGGAGCCAAAAAGGAAAAAAGATGGGTGCCACCACGATCCGCCTGCCAAAGTTCAACACCGGCAAGAAGTGCCAGATTCAGGGAAATTAACTGACCAAGGTTCTTGTTTTCAGGCCAGAAAAAACTGGCAATGGACAAAGAAAGAAAGACGACAAAGATGGGCATGCGATAAGCCCAGTGGATACCATGCCAAAAGCTGTCCGTTCCCAGGTCGGGTTCAAGCCATGGAAACCAGTCGGACCAGATCCAGGTCGTTGGAGCCCAAAAAAAACATGGGAGTATGGCCAAAAGGAAAGCCAAAAGGAACCGGTCCATTCCTTTTCGCCAATAAAAGCCGCACCAGGTAGGCAGGACCATAAAGGGCGAGATCATTGTGCCGGTGGCCAGGCCCATGAGCAAGCCGGAAGCCAGGGGCTTGCCCATCCAAAAAATCGCCCACACCCAAAGGGCCATGGGAAACGCGGAATCCCATCTGCCAAGGTTCAAAATATTGAATGGCGTCAACATAAAGGTATATGGCAGCAACAGATACATGCAGGCGGCAGCGACACCTGAGGTGCCATGGTGAAAGTGACGCCAACCTATCATGAAAAGTCCAAAGGCCGTGGCCAGGTGACAGCCAAGAGCAAGTCCGCGCTCAACCACAAGCCGGGCCGTTGGGGTATCATGAGGCCCCATAAATCGATTTTGAAGTATCGCCTCGGTCTGTTCCCGAACTTGGGTGGTGGGGGGCCTTACGCGTTCCGAAGGATCGGGGCCACCATCGTCCGCCTTGTTGGGTTCACGGACCGAGATCAGTATCAGCGCTCCAAACAAGGTAATCGAAAAAAAACACAGGCCGGCAGCATTGAGATTGGGTTTGAGGGATGGACGCTGGCTGAAAACAAGGTCTACCAAGGCCCGAATGATCACCAAAAGCGTTCCACCCAACAACCAGGCATAGGGCCAACGATTGATTCCTTCCGAGGCAATTAGACGCTGTTCCAAAAGCAGCAACAAACCCGGCATCCAGAGAAAAAGAAGCAAAAGGTCAAGGTGCCTAAGCGAAAACAGCCGGTCAAAGCGAAAAAAAAGGGCGACCACAAGAACAAGTGCAGAATAAAACCACGAGGTTGGGTTGGGAAAATTCGCTTCCAGAAAAATGGAGGCGCCCCAAGGCATTCTGGACCAACTTTCTTACTTAGGGGAAACACAAACCAACCCGAACCCTTGGCGTTCTTTTATCCAGGCCGCATGAACAAAAGGTCCATAAATCCTTTTTTCATGCCTCAAGGAAAACAAGGAATTTTCCCGGCCCGGGTACCAAAATCGAACCAACGGGCTCGGGAAAATTCGATGAAAAATTACGGTCCGACAAGTTCAACAATGTTTCCATCGGGATCCTTGACCACCGTCAGAAAGATTCCCTTTGCAATGGTTTCAGGAATCGCGGCAGGCGATTTTGCGACAGTCTTGACCCCGGCTTTTTCCAGGCGGGCAACCGCTTTTTTTGTATCGGTGATACTTAATGTGAGGTAGCGGAACCCGGTTTGGGAGTGAATGGTCTCATTGTCCGAGAGACGGGGCTTCACGCCTTCGATTTGCATCAGCTTGAGTTTTGTGGCCCCTGGCCCTTCCCCCAGGACAAAAACACGAATGTTGAGAGGCTTGTCCAATTTTGGATCTGTCAATCCGGCTTCACCTGCAAAGGCGGGGGGAACCGAAAAACCCTGGACTTCCTTGAAACCGATGGCTTCCGTGTAGAACTTGGCGCTCTTTTCGATGTCCGTCACCACGGTGCCAAGGTCGATGGTTGGGTTAGCGAAGTCGTTTTTGGCTTCGTTTTGAAGGGCCTTTGCTCCGGCGAAGCCAACCGCGAGAATAGCACATCCCATGATCGAACGACCAATAAGGGCCGCGAACTTGCTGCGATTCATCTTTATCCTCCGTCTGAAAAGAAATGCATCTCTGATGGTTTAGGAATCCCCGGACAGAATTCCCGGGGAAAGCACCTTGCTCAAGCGGAGTCCAATTTGGAGAATTTCCCAAATGCCTTTAGTCGGCACACTCCATCCAGATTAAGGTTGGCTCTCCATGCAATCCTCCCTGTTTTTGCGCGCGACACTCCATCGCACAATTTTGGCTTCCTTTTTCCTTTCCCAGTTCTCCTTTGTCCATGCCGAGGACGACTTCATTCCCCG
>CAWUOD010000260.1:0-5345 GCA_963923115.1 uncultured Singulisphaera sp. | reverse complement strand
AGCTCAATGAATTCCTTTACCTCCCCTAAGGGACAAAGCCATGGATTCGATTCCGAGTCATTTTTTCCAGCCAATGGGCAATCGCAGATCCTTTTTGGCGCAGGCGGGGGGATTGGGCACGCTTGCCTTGGGAGATTTGCTCCGGGGAGCCGATCTTGACACTCCGGGCGCGGGAAATGCCGCCCGACTGGATCCCCTTGCGCCCCACAAGGGCCACTTTCCCGGCAAGGCCACGGCCGTAATTTGGCTTTTCATGAATGGTGGCCCAAGCCAGGTCGATACCTGGGACTACAAACCAGTCCTTCAAAAGAAGGACGGGGTCAAGTTGGAGAACTTTGACAACAACACCGGTTTCTTCACGGACCAGGTTGGTCCGTTGATGAAATCCCCTTTCAAATGGGCCCAACATGGGAAATCAGGAACATGGGTTCCGGAGATTTTTCCCAATCTTTCCAGACATGTGGATGACATGGCGTTTGTCCATTCATGCCACACGGAAACCAACAACCACTCACCAGCCCTTTTCCAGATGAACACGGGGTTTAGCCGCATGGGTTATCCCTGCGTGGGTTCGTGGGTTACCTACGGGCTTGGGAGCGAGGCGCGCAACCTCCCTTCGTTTGTGGTCATGTACGACACGCTGGGACGCGGATTGCCCAAAGGCCATGCCGCCAATTGGAGCGCCGGATTTCTCCCCGGAATTTTCCAGGGGACAGCCCTCAACCCGAAGGGACAACCAATTGACAATCTGGTCCCCCCCATGGGTGTCAGTTCCACTGCCCAAACGCGCCAACTCGACCTTTTGCGAAAGCTCAATCAGGGGCACCTCGATCGAAACCCCGACGAGCCCGAGTTCGCCGCGCGCATACAGAGCTATGAACTGGCTTACAGGATGCAGATGGCGGCGCCCGAGGCTTTTGATGTGAACCGCGAATCCAAAGCGGTGAAGGAACAATACGGGATCGACAGCCCCCGTTGCGGCCACTTCGCCAGGCAATGCCTCCTGGCCCGGAGACTGGTGGAGCGGGGCGTTCGCTATGTTCAGATTTTCTCCGGCGGGATGGAAAACGAGCGAAGTTGGGATGGCCACTCCAACATCGCCGACAACCATCGCCAGTTCGCGGGCGAAACAGACCAACCCGCCGCCGCCCTTTTAAACGATCTGAAAAGTCGTGGTTTGCTCGAATCGACGCTCGTCATTTGGGGTGGCGAATTTGGAAGGCTCCCCGTGGCCCAGCGTCCCAAGGACAGCAGTCAAACAGGAAGGGACCACAATCCCCATGCCTTCACAACCTGGTTCGCCGGGGGCGGAATCAGGGGGGGAACCCACTATGGAGAAACCGACGAAATCGGACACAAGGCAGCCGTGAACAAAGCCTCGGTCAATGATCTGCATGCAACAATTCTCCACACTCTGGGCCTCGATCACACCAAGCTGACTTTTCGTTACAACGGCAGGCAATTCCGATTAACCGATGTCGGGGGCAATGTGATCAAACCTATTTTGGCATAAGTAAGGTGGAACAGGATGCGTGATGAAATCCGGGCCTTGCTCATAATTGGTTTGACGATGTTGCTGTTTCCCGGAATGGGCAAATCCCGGGAACAAGGGCCCGCCTTGAAGCCCCCGACCCCGGTAATCCCAGGTGACAGTTCCATAGAAATAGGCCTGCGTCGGGAACTGTTTGTCGACCGGTTTCTCATCGCCCAAATGATCGGCACGGGGCTCAAACTTCACGAACCGCTCGCCACCGCCCCGATGGAAAAACCCGCGAACAACCTCGAATATGGCACCATCATCAAGGATGGCCCGATCTATCGGCTTTACACGCGGGAGGCACGGGGATCAAAATTTGATGGGGATACAACCGAGGTGACCCGCTATTGCGAAAGCCTTGATGGAATCCACTGGAACAGACCCAATCTTGGGCTTCATGAAATCGATGGTTCCCGCGAAAACAATGTGATACTGCACGAGGCCCCTTTTTGTCATAATTTTGCTCCGTTTCTGGATACCCGTCCTGGCGTTCCCCCGGGCGAACGATTCAAGGCATTGGCGGGAACCGTCAAATCCCAGCTCGTTGCTTTTGTTTCACCGGATGGCATCCATTGGAAAAAGCTCCAAAACGAACCTGTTATCCGCTACACAAAGGAATACGCCTTCGATTCGCAAAATGTTTCGTTCTGGTCCGAAGCGGAGGGTTGTTATATTTGTTATTTTCGCCACTTTCTTGACAAAAGGCTTCGCTCGGTCTGTCGCGCGACTTCAAAGGATTATGTCAATTGGACGGAACCGGTCATGATGAGACCGAATTTTCCCGGCGAACACATTTACACAACCCTTACCCATCCCTATTTCCGCGCGCCCCATATCTACATCGCCACGCCGACACGCTTTCATGAGGATCGGGGCCAAAGCACCGACATCCTTTTCATGACGGCAAGGGGAAATGCCCCTTTCGATCGGACTTTCCGTGAGGCGTTTTTGCGTCCGGGGCTTGATCCGGAGCGTTGGGGAAACCGGTCCAATTATGCCGCTCTCAACATCGTTCCAACTGGTGCGGAGGAAATGTCGATCTATACGACACCTTTCCGGCGTTTCACATTGCGAACGGACGGTTTTGCCTCGGTTCACGCGGGCGCGGACAAGGGGGAAATGACAACACACCCAATCCGCTTTGCGGGAAAGAAACTGAGCCTTAACTATTCCACAAGCGCGGGGGGGTCGCTTCGTTTGGAAATCCAGAACCAGGAGGGAACCCCTCTGCCGGGCTTCGCTCTTGACGATTGCAAGCCCCTTGTTGGCGATGCGATTGATCAGAAGATCTCCTGGAAAAAAGGATTCGATCTCGCATCCCTTTCAGGCAAGCCTGTCCGCTTGCGTTTTGTCCTTCAGGATGCGGACCTTTTCGCGCTTCAGTTTCAGCCCTGACCATTAACGCTTGTTTGATTCAAAGGGATCCATTTCGGAAAAAATTGCAACGGAGATTTTCATGCGCTGTTTGCGAAATCTGATCCGGTTTTCAATGATGGGAATTCTGACGGCGACCGCATCCGTGTCCAACATGGTCGCGCAGGACTTGATCGCGGAAAAACCGTTCGTCGCCCGGGCCCTGACCAAGCCGGGGGAATTCACTTTGGGAATCGAAGGGCCCAACTGTGATGCCAAAGGGAACATTTTCGCCGTAAATTTCGCCAGGGAACAAACAATCGGCAAAATCACCCCCCAGGGAAAAGGGGAAACCTTTTTGACCCTGCCCGGAAAAAGCACGGGCAACGGGATTGTTTTTACACCAGAAGGGATCATGTTTGTCGCCGATTATGTCGAACACAAAATCTGGCGGATTGATCCAAAAACCAGGGAGATCGAGGTTTCTCCCACGAACCGAAAATGAGCCAGCCAAACGATCTGGCAATCGCCCCTGATGGAACCCTTTACGCCAGCGATCCGGACTGGAAAGCCTCGACGGGTCGTGTTTGGAAAATCGATATCCTCGGGAATGTGACCCTGCAGGCCGATGGTTTGGGCACGGCAAACGGGATTGAGGTCAGTCCTGACGGGAAGTGGCTCTATGTCAACGAATCGGCACAACGCAATGTCTGGAAATTCCCGATTCAAAAGAATGGGGACCTTGGCGCAAAGCAACTCATCAAACAGTTTCCCGATTTTGGTTTCGATGGCATGCGCTGTGATGTCGAAGGAAATCTCTACATTTCCCGCTATGGAAAAGGAACTGTTGTCATAATGACACCAGAGGGAAAAGAACTTCGCGAGATCACTCTCCCAGGAAAAAAGCCCAGTAATGTCTGTTTTGGCGGCCCCGATGGCAAAACAGTCTATGTGACCGAAGTGGAGAACACCCAGCTTGTGCAATTTCGGGTCGAGGTTCCCGGCCTCGCCTGGAAACGATTCCGGGACGCTGCTGCCAAACCAAAATAATGTTGATCCGAAGTGCTATTTTGCGGTGGCAAAACGGACCGCGCCGGGGGTGCTGGTGCGAACAGAATAAAGAACACCGCCTCCGGTGATAAAAAGCGTTCTGAGATCCTCGCCACCGAAGGCACAATTGGTCACCTCGTCCGTTGGGATGCGGAGTTGGGCGACCAGGCGTCGATCCGCAGGTAGATTGGGGTCGATCACATAAATTCCGCCCGGAGCGGAATCGTTCTCGAAGGGTGGATTGTTTTTGTTAAGCCCCCCAGCCACATAAAGAACCCCATTTTTGTCCTCTTTGAGACCATCCGGGCCGCGGCCTTCTTTCCAGTCGTAAAGAAGAACCTGACTTTTGGTGTCGATGGATCCATCGTCCTTGCGGGCAAAGCGCCAAAGCTTTCTGGCGCCATGCAAAGTATCGTTGTTGTTGTCCGCGACATAAAGCCATTTGCCATCCCGGCTGACGGCGACACCGTTGGCTCTTTCCACTTCCCGGCCAATCACACGAAAAATTTTGCCATCGGGATCGATACGGTACACACCCTCGATAGTCTTTCCTTCGGCATCGCGCTGTTCCATCCCATCCTTTGGGCCGTAACGGGGATCGGAAAAATAGAGACGCCCCAGATCGTCAAAGCTAAGGTCATTGGGCTGGTTGAATTTTTTCCCTTCAAAGTTGTCGGCAAGGACGGTGACTGCTTTGGTTTTGGGATCGATCCTGATGACCCTTTTCATGGAAGGTTGGCAAGCGTAAAGATAACCCCCGGGTCCAAAAAGCAGACCATTGGTGCCAGCCCCCTCAAGAAATACCGAGGCATTACCATTCGGGGAGAGTTGATGAATCCCTTTGTGACCACTGGTGAGAATGCCCAACCCGGGATGCCAGGTCGGCCCTTCTCCGGCGGATCCTGAAGGACCCAACACGATCGGTTTCTCTGAATCGAAAGGGGAGGTTTGACCGAAGGCAATCAGAATAAGGTAACCAAGGAACTGTTGCATGGGAAATGGCCTTTGGTGGTGGGGGATCGCGATAGGCTTAATGGGGTTTTACAAGGGAAGTGTTGGAAAATCCAAAAGGGACTGGGCACCGTGCTTGCGGGGCCAACTCCTATTTCAACAAAATCAATTAACGATTACTGATCCACACCAAACGGACAAATTTCATGGATCGGTCACTATCGGCCCCAAAGGAGCGTAATGGAAACCGGGTTGAGATCCTGGAAAGAAATCCCTGCAAATTGGACAAGGTCAAACCACTTCGGCACCTCAAAGCTTCGATCGAATCGGTTTTGGCACAAAATTCAATCCCCGATCCTTATACCTCGCATAACAGTTTCCCGATTTGTTCTTCAGCCCGGTTTCCCACTGTCTCTTATACACATCTCCGAGCCCACGAGACCAGAGAGGATCT
>CAWUOD010000259.1:0-5346 GCA_963923115.1 uncultured Singulisphaera sp. | reverse complement strand
GGTCTCGTGGGCGCGGAGATGTGTATAAGAGACAGCCCTCAAGGACAACACCATGGAAATGACCACAAACGCCCTTAACTGGTTTGAAATCCCCGTCGCTGATTTCGCAAGGGCCAAAGCCTTTTACAGCGCCATCTTTGATTTCGAAATGCCGGAATTGCAAATGGGACCACAAACCATGGGCTTCCTGTTGTCGGAACAAGGAAAAGGTGTGGGCGGGGCCATTGTTCATGGGGAGGGTTGTGTTCCCTCCGCTGAAGGGACACTGGTGTATCTCGCCGCAGGTGCCGATCTTGTTGTCGTGCTCAACCGGATCGAGGCCGCAGGGGGAAAGATCCTCATTGGAAAAACCATGGTCGCGCCCAACCTCGGCTTCATCGCGCAATTCCTTGATTCCGAGGGTAACCGCGTCGCCCTTCATTCGATGGGATAGGGTTTCCGGGAACTCATTCCTCCTGGTGTTTTTTTGTTTTCCGTTTTCTTTTTTGGGAGTGGAGGGGCAAAAGCGATCACCAGGTCCGGTTTTGGGGCGTAGGATGGGTTGGACCAATCATCGATCGCCCCCGCCAGGTGCGCCATGACCCATACCACTCCGACCCATGCCCGGCTTGTCCTTCGTGCCCAGGTGGCCCGCGATGTCATGAGCACCGATCCGGTTTCGCTTGAGGCCGATGCCGGGCTGCCCGATGCTCTCAGTCTGTTTGTCGACAGGGGATTTGGCGCGGCGCCTGTGATTGACACCGCGGGCCGCGCGATTGGGGTGCTTGCCAAAGTTGATATTCTGACCTATCAACACTCTTCTTTGGCGCAATCGGGAAACTCGGCCGATATTCTGAAGAATGTCAGGGTCAGCGATCTTATGAGCCCGGTGGTTTACGCGGTCGGCCCGGAAACACCTGTTTGGGAGGTGCTGGAGCAAATCCGGTCCCTCAAAGTCCATCACCTGTTTGTCCAGGACCGCCAGGGCGTGCTTTTGGGCGTAATCTCAACCCTCGACATTCTGGAACGGATTGTACTTGAGTAGCGCCCCCCAAAATCCCGCAAACCAGTGCCCAAATTCTTCGGATCCCGGTTCCAAAGGCTCAGGCCCATTCCATTCGGCCAAAAAAGCCCGAACCGGATAAGCCTTTAGCTTTTTCGCAGCCACTTGTTCAGGAATTTGGAGCGGGAACCTGGCTTGCCCCGTCTCCCTCAACCAATTCCTGGGAGCCAGCTGGAACCTCACAAAATGTTAATCTGTAGCGATTGTGAAAAATACACAATATGCGCAAACACAACTCGCCACATTGGTCCAATCTCTGGTTCCCCTTGACTTGCCCTCTCATTGACAAGGTGGCATGGTCTTCCTTAACCTAATTGGTGAACGGTTCTGATTTTCGGGAACAGTCCCTCCTTGGTTCCCGACCAATAAGGTGGTGAGTTAAACTCCCGCCGACGCCGAATTCCTTTTAGCAAATGGAGTGATTGCTGATGAATCCCTTTAATTCCGCAAGCCGACGCAGCTTCCTCCAGGTGGGATATTGCGGACTGTTGGGTCTTGGTCTGGACGAAATGTTCCGAATGAAGGCCAAAGCGGTCGACTCTGTTGGTGGCCGTCCCTCCAAGGAAGGCAAAGCCAAGTCGATCATTCACATCTTCCTTCCCGGTGGCATGGCCCATCAGGACAGCTTCGACCCCAAGCCTCTGGCTCCCGTCGAGTATCGTGGCGAGGTTGGCTCGATCCGCTCCAAGGTGGATGGCGTGTTCCTTAGTGAATACCTCCCCAAAACCGCGCAAATCAACGACAAGATCACCATCTGCCGTTCGATGACCCACGGCGAGGCGGCCCACGAGCGTGGCACCCACAACATGTTCACGGGCTATCGCCCCAGCCCGGCCATCATCTATCCGAGCTTCGGTTCGATCATCAGCCACGAATTTGGCCCCCGCAAAAACCTCCCGCCTTATGTCTGTATCCCTTCGATGCCGACCAACTTCGCCGGTTCGGGATACCTTTCCAGCGCTTATGCCCCTTTCAGCCTGGGCAGCGATCCGGCCAATCCCGGCTTCACGGTCCAGGATCTGTCCCTTCCGGGCGGGGTCGACACCAAGCGCTTCACAACCCGCAAAACCATGCTTGGGGCCGTCAACGACCATTTCGCCAAGCGTGAAAAGGCTGATGGTGTCATGGCTATGGACACCTTCTATGACCGCGCTTATAGCCTGATCAGCTCCGATCAGGCCCGCGAGGCCTTCAACATCAAGGCGGAATCCGAGGCGATCCGCAACCTTTACGGTCGCAACGAAGCGGGACAGCGTATGCTGATGGCCCGTCGTCTGGTTTCCGCGGGCGTTCGACTTGTATCCCTCACCTATGGTGGCTGGGACATGCACAGCGGCATCAAGGGTGGCATGGCGGGTCAGCTCCCCGTGTTCGATCAGGCTTTCGCCGCGCTCATCAGCGACCTCGATTCGAGGGGCCTCCTCGATTCGACCCTGGTCATGGTATCCAGCGAATTCGGTCGCACGCCGAAGATCAACGCGACCGCAGGTCGCGACCACTGGCCCAAAGTCTTCTCCGTCGTCCTCGCGGGCGGTGGCATCAAGAAGGGCTTTGTCTATGGCAGCTCCGATCCAACCGCGACGGAGCCCGAGGACGATCCACTCACCGTGGAAGATTTGGCCATGACCGTTTACAACCAGTTGGGCATCGATGGCGAAAAGCGCCTGATCGCTCCGGGAAGCCGCCCAATCGACATCGTTCGGGACGGCAAGGTTCTCAAGGAACTTCTGGCCTGATCCGGGTCGGATTCCGAACACCCTCAGCCGCCGACTTCGCGTTGGCTGATCCGGCAGGACAACCGGGGGGACTACCCCGAAGAGGACCTCCGGGCATACGATTTATCGCGGAAACCTTGGCCGGGGGACTCCCCCCCATTCCCCGGCCCGTGAATGATTTACGCACCTTGAGACTTACACCATGAACCGCTTTCCAACCTCTTTGGCGTTTGTTCTCGTCCTGGGAATCGCCGCGGCCAATCCCCTTGCCGCCAGTTCCCCCAGCCTCGGAGGCATCAGCCCCCGCGGGATGGAACGGGGCAAAACGGTGGAGCTGACTTTTTCTGGTGGCCGTCTCACCGATGCGAAATCGCTTCTTTTCTACACACCCGGGCTGCGCCTGGTTGGTCTGAAGGTCGTCAACGACGCCACGGTCAAGGCGACCATCGAAGCGAGCCCCTCCTGCGCGCTGGGGGAGCACCCCGTCCGGGTACTTTGCGCCTCTGGCATATCCGAATTGCGGACCTTCTGGGTCGGGCCCTTTCCGACCATCGATGAAAAGGAACCCAACAGCGAATTCTCCAAGCCCCAACCCATCACCCCCGGCGTCACCGTCCAGGGGGTGATTGACAACGAGGATGTCGACTACTTCTCGGTCAACCTCAAAAAGGGTCAACGCCTCAGCGCCGAGATCGAGGGGATGCGTCTTGGGAACACCCTTTTCGATCCCTATATCGCCATCATCGATTCCAAAAGGTTTGAAATCGCCGCCAGCGACGACAATCCGCTGCTGGGCCAGGACGGGATGGTTTCGATCCTCGCTCCCGAGGATGGAACCTACCTGATCCAGGTCCGCGAGTCCGCGTATGGTGGAAACGGCGCCTGCGCCTACAGGCTCCATGTGGGACACTTCCCCCGTCCGACCGCGATAGTTCCCGCGGGCGGCAAGGCGGGCGAGGAAGTCGAGGTCACCTTCATCGGCGACCCCGCCGGCCCCTTCAAACAAAAAGTACGCGTCCCGGCAGAGGTGGACGCCAACTATCGGCTACACCCCGCGGATGCCCAGGGAATCGCGCCATCCGGCTTCCTGTTTCGGATCAGTCCCACTCTTGGAAACGCCATCGAGGTGGAACCCAACGATACCCACGCCAATGCCACTCCCGCCCGGCTTTCCCAGGCTTTCAATGGTGTGATTGGACAAGCCAACGACACCGACTGCTACAAATTTGCAGGCAAAAAGGGTCAGGTTCTCGATGTTCATTGCTACGCCCGTCGCCTGGGCAGCCCTCTGGACAGCGTGATGTATCTGGCGATCGCGGGTGGTGGCGTGATCGCTTCCGCGGATGATGCCGTTGGTCCAGACAGCTACTTCCGAGTGACCCTTCCTGAAGACAAGGACTATGTCATTTCGGTCCACGACCACCTCAAGAAGGGTGGCCCCAACTTCTTTTACCGGATCGAACTGACCCCTGTTTCGGCGGGCTCCACCGCGGCCATCCCCAAAGTGGCCGCCAATAGCCAGGAACGCCAGACGCTCAGTGTTCCCAAGGGCGGCCGCATCGCGACCCTTGTCAGCGTCGCCCGGCGGGATTGGGGCGGCGATCTCAATCTGGTTGCGGACAAACTCCCCGCTGGGGTAAAAATGGTCGCCGAGCCGATGCCTGGCAATCTTGACACCATTCCCGTTGTCCTCGAGGCGGCTCCCACCGCCGCCAACGAAGCAACCCTTACCCGAATCACGGGGAAACCCGCCGACGCCAAGGTCACGGCTCCGGGAAATTTCGGAATCGGGGCCGATCTGGTCGTGGGAAACAATCAGACGGTCTTCTGGAAGGTTGACCAGGACAGCGCGGCGATCAATGTGACGGATGAACTCCCCTTCAAGGTGAGCATCGTCGAGCCCAAGGCCCCCCTGGTACAAAACGGCTCGATCAATGTGAAAATCGTCGCCGAACGCAAACCGGGTTTCACCGGTCCAATCACCCTCTATCCCCTCTTCAATCCTCCCGGCGTCAACACCGCCGGTTCCGCCACCATCGCCGAGAAGCAGAACGAAACCACAATCCTGATGAACGCGGCGCCCAACGCCCAGGTCAAAAAGTGGAAGACGGCGTTGTTGGCCACCGCCACGGTGGGAAATGGTCCCGTCTGGACCTCGACCCAACTGGCCACGATCGATGTCGCGGCGCCTTTCTTTGCGATGACGATGGAGCGCTCAAGCTGCGAGCAGGGCAAGGAAACCGACATCTTCTGCAAACTGACGACGCAAACGCCCTTCGAAGGCAAGGCCAAAATCAACATCGTCGGCCTTCCCCCCAAGGTGGAAACACCCGCCCTGGAATTCACAAAGGACACCAAAGAGATCGCGTTCCACCTTAAAGTGGACAAGGCGGCCCCCGCCGGAACCCACCGTTCGATCTTCTGCCAGGCGACCGCGATGGTCGGAGGCGAGCCCGTCCTTCACAATATCGGCGGAACCGAACTGCGAATCGATGTGCCTCTCCCGCCCAAGCCGATGACCGCGGCCGCCCCCCCGCCACCCAAACCCATGCCCATGCCAAGGCTTTGCTGTTCGAAATCAGAACGGCT
>CAWUOD010000258.1:0-5355 GCA_963923115.1 uncultured Singulisphaera sp. | reverse complement strand
CGGCTGCGCCCTCAACCTTGGAAATCGCGTTGTCAACGGCGTTGTCGGCGGATTGCGCCGCGTTGTTGACCTGGCTGACGGTCTTGTTGGCTGCCCCAACAACTTTGTCCCCGGCTTTCGCGACGCCGGCATTGACCTTGTCCGAGGTGCGGACAAGGGCGGAATCGACCTTGTCGCCAACTTTGCGACGCAAGCGGGCCGACTCGATTTCGGCGATCAGCTTTTGGGGACGGTCTCCCATTTCCCAGATGCTGTAAGGTCCATGTAGCGTTTGGGCGCGATAGGCGGCCCTGGTGGCCTTTTCATACTCGCCGCCTTCGTACAGCTTTCGCGCTTCCGCGAGAACCTTCACGGAATCGGTCTGATTGCGCTTGGCCATCGCCTTTTCGATTTCACCCCGGAGACGATCCGGATTGTCCTCAAAGAGACCCCATTTGGCGTTTTGGTTGGCTTTGAGTTTCATGACCATTTCGGTCGATTCCTCAAGCTTGCCAGCCACGAACATTTGCCGGGCGATCTTGAGTTGTTCGGTTGGGGATAGCTTTGCCGCGGCGTCATTCACGGTATTCTTTGCGGCATCCGCGCGCTGGATTTCACCCAAAAGGCGCTCGGGGGTGTCTTCCCACCAGGGAAGATTTGCCTTCATCGCGCGGGCCTTTTCGGCCAACTGGCGGGCATTGGCCAGGTCGCCCTTGCCCAATGCTGCGCGCGCAGAACCAACCAGTTTGCGGCAATCAGCCTCGGCATCGGCGCTGCCACCTGAAATTGGGATGTCGAGATCCGCGGAGACGATTTTGTTCGACTCGACAACCTGTTGGCCGGAGACCTGGGTGATACCCGAGTTCTGGAATGCGCGTCCCTCCGGATTGGCGGGACGGCCACCATTTCGCGAGGCAACCGAAGGCTTGGCCTTTTTCGCTTCCTGAATTTCCTTCAGGAGTTTGGTGGGATTGTCCAGGGCAAAACGGAAGGTCAGTGGACCAGCCGCTTTGTCCGCCGACTTGGCAAGCTTTTCGGCGAGGTCATAATCACCCTCGGCAAGAGCCTGATGACCCGCGGTAAGAAGGAAACGGGCATCGGTCTTCGCCTTCTGGATATCTTCGCGAAGTTTGGCCGGGCTGTCCTCGGAAGCCGAGAAACTGGCGCGGAGAGTTTCCGCCTCACGAACCTTGGCTTCCGCTTGCTCGAAACGGCCGGAAAGTGTCAATGTCCGTCCTTCGGAAACCAATGCACGGGCCTTGGCTGCGGATTCGGGACTCCGGGCGGATGGGCTTGTCTTGATTTCGGATGTTTTTACATTCGACTTGCCGGACCTGATTTCGTCCTGGAGTTTGTTGAATTTTGCCTTGCCGCTTGGGCTAAGGTATTGTTCGTTGGCCTCAAGACGGCGGAGCAGGTCAGAGGCTGAGCTGGTTTGGCCCTGGCTCAACATCTTTTCGATTGTCAAAAGAGTGGAGTCCGCTTCCTTGCGCTGAATCAGGGCATCCTGATTGGCTTGGGTCAAACGGGCCAGTTCCGCACGCTCGGTCGCGGTCAGGTCGGCCACATTGGCCCCGGCTTCACGAAACAGCTTTGCGGCCGTTTCGTAATCCCCTTTGCGCTGGGCCTCAATGGCCTGGCTGAGTGTGCTGTGTGCTTTGCCTGAAACCGCCGTCGGGAGCTTTCTGGGAACGGGAAGCCCGTTACCATCGTCCTGAGCGCGAATGGTTCCAGAGGTGGCCAACGATCCCGCCAGGAACGCTGCCGCCAGTTTCCAACCCTTGTTAATTTTGTGCCGAACTACCATGGATAACTCTCCTCCCCTTGACCCAAGTCACCGCCCCTTGGCGGATATTGATTTGATGAAAGCGACGGCCTCCGTGCCGACCCTCTCCTGCTTCGCACCGGTTGGGAATCCCTGATTATTCCCTACCCGCCACGGGACCCAGGCATCAGGATCACAAGGGAACACTGCCAGTCACCACGGAAAACCGCGGGTGTGGAATATCCCCAAGGCGTCGGGACCATAAACCGATCATGGAACGGAATCAAGGTCATATTTCTCTCCTTGAATAAAAACCAGAAAACAGCGAATTTCGCGGGAAAACAAGTGGTTTGAGCGAGGAAAAAATCCAAGTCGGGGCGGGCAGAATTGCAAAAAGGAAAAAAATCTGATGCTTTTTTGAAAAAAAATCAGAAGGGCTGATTCAAGCCAAACCAAACCTGGACACCCGTCCCGGCATCAATTGCCTGGCTCACATCAAAGCGGACCAGGCCACGCTCCAAAAATCCAAGAAACGCCAGATCCGCCCGGATGCCAGCACCCACGGCTGTTGCCCAGGGGCCAACCTGGGTGCCACTTGACCAGACATTCCCTGTATCACAAAACAGGGCTCCGTACAGATTTCTTAGCCCCACAAGCCTGTCGACCACATCCACTTCACATTGCCTGATTAGCGGTAACCGCCATTCCCCTGACAGCACGGATATGCCGGATCCCTGCCTCTGGGACAAAGCGAAGCCCCGAAATAACTCACCTCCACCCATACTGAATATTTGCGCCTGGCTGGGAAGCGCATATCCAGCATAAACCCTTGCAGCAAATCGACTTTGGGAAAAATACTCCCCGACCCGCCGCAACCCCGTTCCCGCCTCAAATGGAAGCCAATGGCTGTAGTCCGGAAGTGTCGTGACAAAGCTGAAATTGCCCCAGAACTTTCCCATCCCCTGCCAACTGTTCAGGTCGATGGTTCCCCCCTCCACCCCAAGGTTAAACTGATAGCCAGCCTCGGGATCCCAATAGGGGATTTGGTAATACCGACTCAGGTGGAGACCGGTACTGAAATATTGGTTGTAGCGCTCCGCACCTATGGGATTTTCCACAGGGTAAGGCAGGAAGTTGCCGCTGTAGGTGACAAAGGACTCAAGGTATTCCGTGGGCCTTTGATAAAGGCTGGCGGTCGGCATAAAGGTATGCCGTCCATAAAGCGAGGCCATGGTCGGATTGGGTGTGCCATATTGCAAATCCGCGATTCGGGTTTCGGCGTGATAACCCACCTCGGTTTGGCCGTTTGGCCAGTGGGGAAATAACCCATCAACCCCTGCGACAACATCCCGATAGTCCGTCCGATAGGCCGCATAAGCCCCACCAGAAAATTCCCGGGTTTGATAGGTACCCAGGCGAAAACCGGCCATGGTGGGACGCGTATACCATGGATTGGAATAGGGGGCGGTATAAACCCATGGTCCGGCAATCAGATTCAAACGGTCGTGACTGTTTGTAAGGTCCGTTTCTTCCAAAAGGGTGTAAACAGGTGTAAATCGCAATCGGACCGGTTTTCGCCAATAGTTATTTCCAGGTTCGGGATCGATCTGGATTTTGTCCGGATCCACCACCACCTGTTTGGGAGCAGCGTCCAAATCAACCTCAACAGTCACCTCATCGCCAAGGTTTTCCACCACCGCCCCGCTGGCCGGATCCCGATATTTTGTCCCGTCGGTCTGGATTGGAATCCGGATCGTTTCTTTCCCCTCCTCGTCCATCCGGATTTCGAGGGTGGTTTTGGCCTCGCGATTGCCATCGCGCCGTAGTCGAATGCGGGCCTTCACGGGGCCTGGCTTGTCAAAATAGGCCGCCGCAGGCGAGAACAACTCGGGAATCGCCAAAGAAGCCGCGGTTCGGGGGGCACCACCCGGACCTGGTTCAAGAATGTCCACTTTGGCCAGGGACCAATCGGTGTTTCCGGGCCCATCAAACCATTCTTCAAAAAACGGGCCCCAATCCCGGCCTGTAAAAGCCTCCAACTCACGCCGAAGGTCATTCAAACTCATCTGCTTGTAGGAATATTCCTTTACCAGATGCTTAAGAAATTCAAGCCAGGCCGATTCCCCCAATCGCTCACGAATCAGGTCAAAAACCTTGCTGGCCTTGTCATAAGCCATGTTGAACAGGACGGCGATATTCCCGTATTCACCCATATCGCGGCGAATCGCCCCATCACTCCCCTTCGCGAACATGGCCCGAAGTCCCTGATTGCGGTAATCATCCCGCTGAATGGGCGGCAACCATTTCAAACCCATCGGATACTCAAGCATCATGTGCTTTCGGCCGTGAACCTTATCCATCAAAAGGTGGCTCAAGGCGGTGGCAAGCCCTTCATCCACAAAAGGCTCACGCACCCCATCCGTGCCAACAAGGTTGTAAAACCATTGATGGCAAATTTCATGACTGATCAAATAATCCACGAACCCATCGGCCAAATGAGGCATATCGAAAACACGCTCATCAATCATCACAAGGGCGCCGCACTCGTTCCCATTCCAACCAAAATAGGATTCGACGATGGTAAACTGTTCCCAGGGATAATCTCCAAGCCATTGACTATAGATTTCAATCGCGGTTTTTGCGATTTTGGCCATGCGATTGGCATAGTGGTTATGCTCATGAAAGGCGGCCACGCGGATCGGGATTATCCTGCCGGATGGAGTGGATGCCTCCTCCGTAATCCAATGAAATCTTGAACTTGCGAACCAGGAAAAATCACGCAGCCCCTTGGCCTCAAAAATTCGTTCTGTTCGATTATCTCCCAAATCCCGTTTGGATTTTTCCGGGGCACTACATGCCACCTCCATTTGCGCGGGACTAATCGAACGGACACGATAATTGCCTGATTCGTTGTAAAAAGGCTGATGCCAGGGATAAAAAGGCGCCGGATCCCATCCGTCCGCCAAGGGAAGCGATTTGGAATTTTGTTTTGGATCAGGCACATCCCTAATAACAGCAACTTGCACCAACCCCTGACACAGAAACCAAACATTTTTCCACTGGCCCCAACGCCCCTGCTTATTTTCCATCCGAATGGAATAAGCAAGTTCCACACATTGGGTTTTTCCCGGCAAAAGCGGTTCAAGAAGTTCCACTTCAAGGTCGGTTTTCGTGGCACCACCGAAACGGAATTTTAATAATTGCCCGGATCCATCCCTAACCCCGGTCAAATCCATTTGGGGAGAATCCACTCCCAAAACTTCCGAAGCTCGCATTCGTAATAATTCAAGGGTTTTGGCCATTGCCGGAACATCTTCAGGTGGCAAAACAAAGTGGGAATGAGCATTGAACAACATTCGATGAAGGGTGCGATTTGTCGGGTTTTTCCAATGGATTTTATGCCGGATGAGAATGCGGTTTTCGTCGGCTTTCAATTCCAAATCAATGTCGTGGTTGGTTAAACCCTCCAACCTTGATTTGGGATCAACTTCCTTGGCAACAAGCGTGGAATTCCAAACTCCAATCCCCACAAAAAGGAAAGTTAGGAGGAGACAAAAACGAAAACCAATAGGAAACCCCAGCCCTGTCTCTTATACACATCTCCGAGCCCA
>CAWUOD010000257.1:0-5365 GCA_963923115.1 uncultured Singulisphaera sp. | reverse complement strand
GCGAAGGTGTTGCGGGATCAGAAACACCCAGGGACCTATGCTTTTATCTCCAAAGTCCCTGTTTTGTCCGCATGGAACAACAGTAAAAAAACATCTGAAATGATTGCATATGCCCGATCCAGGAGCGATTGGGAGTTGGAAAAGTCAACCTACCGAAAAATGTACCCAGGTATTTTCGGAGGCACATCCGTCATTGCTGCCGCGTTTGTTCCTTTTTACGCTGCGCCCCTCCTCGATTTGGGCGTTGCCGGGGCGGGTTTGGCGTTGGCCGAGTGGCAGATCAGCCTTCGGGAGAAAGAGATCCACCTGGCCGATAAAAAGGAGCCGGAATCTGTTATCCAACCAGCCGCATACAGGGCAGTCAACGATCCGTTGGTCAACTCAAAATAGGACTTTGACATGCCATCACGGGATGTGTTTGGCCGTTGGTTTTCCCGAATCTGTTTTGGATGATAATGGACCACTATGTGGTCCCAGGGTAAACTCTCAAAAGAGTGTTTTAATGTTCCCAACCCCATGCCGTATTTTTCTGGCAACATCCCTTTTCCGAGGATAAATATGCAATCCAGGCAATCAAGGCGTGAATTTGCTGCCGCCGCGACCGCGGGAATGGTTCTTTCCCATGGTTTGGAGGCTGCCTCGGCTCCAAAATCGATTCGGGTTCTGGTTTGGGATGAGCAGCAAGCCGAACAGAAAAGGGCCTACGATAATTTTCTTGGAAACCAGATTGCCGATCACCTCAAAACCAGGCCAGGGCTCTCGGTGAAATCGGCCACCATTCATGATGAGGAGAAAGGCGTGTCGCCCGCGTTTCTTCGCGGTTGTGATGTGCTGATATGGTGGGGGCATGTCCGGCATGCGGATATAACGAAAAAAATGGCTGAACCCATACTCGAGCGGATCAGGGAGGGGAGTCTCTCCCTGATCGCGCTTCATTCCGCCCATTGGTCCACACCATTTGTTCAGGCAATGTTTGAGCGAACCCGAACCGATGCCGAAAAAAGCCTGCAAGCCGGGGGATCGCGCTTCGAGATGACATTTGTCGAGCCGGCAAAGCGGTTTTCGCCTCCTGGACAGGATGAACGGTTGACACCTTGTGTTGAGCTGAAAAAGTATCCGGATGGGACCCGTAAAGCCAAAGTATATTTGCCCAACTGTTGTTTTCCCGCCTATAGAAATGATGGCAAACCGAGCCAGTTACGGGTTTTGAAACCGGATCATCCAATCGTTGCTGGTGTGCCACCGGTTTTTGAATTACCTCAAACGGAAATGTATTCGGAGCCTTTTCATGTGCCCGAGCCTGACGAGGTGGTGCTCGAGGAACGATGGGCAACAGGGGAATGGTTTCGGAGCGGAATGGTCTGGAACATAGGCAAGGGGAAGGTCTTTTATTTTCGGCCGGGTCATGAGACTTATCCGGTCTTCAAAGATAAAACGGTTTTGCAAATACTTGAAAATGCAGTCCGATGGCTTGCCACCACAGGAGGGTAGGGTAAGCCAAGCGGAAAAAAATCCGGGTTCCAAACCTTGAGGAAAGGTCTTACTTCCCACAAAACAACAAAGCCACCATACCCCGGCCAAGGGTAAGGTGGCTTTGTTTGTGTTTCTTGTCGATCAAACCTTGTAAAGATCCTGGAGGGCGGTCACCGTCCAGTTCGGATTCGCTTTTCTTGCTTTGCATCCTTCCACAGCAGCCAAGGCGGCGGAAATGGTCGTGATACAAGTAACGCGTGACGCGACAGCCGCCGCGCGAATTTTGGCCTCATCGGTTCGCGAACCACGCCCGCTTGGTGTATTGATCACCATTGCGACGCGACCGTTTTTCATGTGATCAATAAGGTTGGGTCGACCTTCCTGAAGTTTGGCAACAATCTCAACGGGGACCCCGGCTTTTGAAAGAATTTCCCCGGTGCCACGGGTGGAGAGGAGCACATACCCCAATTCGACAAGCTGCTTGCCAATGGATACGACCTCGGATTTGTCGCGATCGGCCACAGAAACAAACACCGCGCCCTCCATGGGGAGGGGGCTGCTTGCTCCCAATTGGCTTTTGGCAAAAGCCAGGCCAAAGGTTTCGTCCGAGCCCATGACCTCGCCTGTCGACCGCATTTCCGGGCCGAGGAGAATATCAACCCCGGGAAAACGATTGAAGGGAAAAACACTTTCCTTGACGGAATAGTGCGTGGGTTGAACCTCTTTAATGGCGCCCAATTCCTTGAGGGATTTGCCAGCCATGGCAAGGGAAGCCAGCCGCGCAAGGTTGATCCCTGTGGCTTTGCTGACAAAAGGGACGGTGCGACTTGCGCGCGGATTCACCTCGAGGACATAAACTTTCCATCCCCCAGTCGAGGATCCTTCAAGAGTCTCCCTGAGGGGATGGTTCCTGAGGCCAGCGACAGCGAATTGAACATTCATCAAACCTTTGACCTGGAGTTCCCGGGCCATTTCGCGGGTTTGGCGTTTGATTTCATCGACCACTGCCTTCGGGAGGCTGTGCGGAGGCAGGACGCAAGCCGAGTCCCCGGAGTGGATTCCGGCTTCCTCGATATGCTGCATAACCCCACCGATCAGGGTGTCCTCGCCATCGGAAAGGCAATCAACATCCACCTCGATGGCGGCTTCAAGGAACTGGTCAATCAGGACTGGCTTTCCTGGAGTCAGTTCAATGGCCCGGATCATATACCGAGTGAGCGAATCCTCGTCGTAAACGATTTCCATTCCCCGGCCGCCAAGCACATAGCTTGGGCGCACCAGCAGGGGGAATCCAATGGTCCTGGCGATGCGGAGTGCCTGTTGCACATCCAGGGCGGTTCCCGAAGGAGGTTGGCTAAGGGCCAATTTTTCGACAAGGGCGCCAAAGCGCTTGCGATCCTCGGCCGTGTCGATACTTTCCACCGAGGTGCCGATGATGGGCGCGCCCCCCGCTTCCAGCGCATGGGCAAGGTTGAGCGGTGTTTGTCCGCCAAATTGAACAATAAGGCCGGCGGGCTTGATCCTGTCGCAAATATTCAGGACATCTTCCGCGGTCAGGGGTTCAAAGAAAAGCAGATCCGAGGTGTCGTAATCCGTCGAGACTGTTTCCGGATTGGAGTTGACCATGGCTGTTGTGAAGCCCGCTTTGCGAAGGGCAAACGAGGCTTGGCAACAACAATAATCAAATTCGATCCCCTGGCCGATACGGTTTGGACCGCCGCCAAGGATCATGATGAGGGGTTTGTTCCCGGTGGGCAGGATTTCGTCAGAGTCGTTGGAATCCGGTTGCGATCCAATGTGGCGGATCGGTTGTTCGTAGGTTGAGTAGTAATATGGTGTGTAAGCTTCAAATTCGGCGGCGCAAGTATCAACTCGTTTGTATACCGGCGTGACACCCAAGGCCTTGCGGACCCGGCGAACTTCGGTTTCGGTGGAATTCCACAAATGCGCCAATTGCCGATCGGAAAAGCCTGATGATTTCGCGGAGCGAAAGACGGATTCGGTTGCCGATTCCAGCACGCCGACTTTCACCAGGTCGTCCTCCTCCTGAACCAATTCCCGGATGTGTGCGAGAAACCAGGGGTCGATTTTGGTTCTGTCATGGATCTGTTCCAGGGACATTCCGTCCTTGAACGCAAGTCGAAGCCACCAAATGCGCTCGCAATTGGGTATGGAGATTTTCGCGAGAATTTCTTCCCGGGATGGTCGCTTGTCGGTATACCAGGGGTCGGCGCGGTCGCAACCAAGCCCAAAGCGTCCGGTTTCCAAACCTCGTAGGGCCTTTTGCAGGGACTCCTTGAAATTACGGCCGATCGCCATGGTTTCCCCAACGCTTTTCATTTGCGTGGTCAGGACCTGGTTGGCATCGGGGAACTTTTCGAAAGCCCAGCGGGGGACTTTGGTTACGACATAGTCGATCGAAGGTTCAAAACAGGCAGGAGTTTCACGGGTTATGTCGTTTCTTAATTCATCCAGACGATAGCCAACCGCCAATTTGGCCGCAATCTTGGCGATGGGGAAACCTGTGGCTTTTGAAGCCAAAGCGGAACTGCGGGAAACCCGCGGATTCATTTCGATGGCGATCATGTCACCATTGGCGGGGTTGACCGCGAACTGAATGTTCGAGCCACCCGTATCAACGCCGATTTCCCGAATGATGGCCAGAGATGCATCCCGCATCTGCTGGTATTCCTTGTCGGTCAGTGTTTGGGCGGGGGCTACCGTGATGCTATCGCCGGTGTGAACACCCGCGGGATCAAGATTTTCAATCGAACAAACAATAACGACATTGTCCGCGCTGTCTCTCATGACCTCCAGTTCGTATTCCTTCCATCCAAGGATGGAAGACTCGATGAGGATTTCATGAACAGGGGATAACTCAAGACCATGGGCAACAAGTTCCGCGTATTCTTCGCGGTTGTAGGCGATTCCGCCACCTGTTCCGCCAAGAGTGAAGCTTGGACGCAAAACGCAGGGAAGACCGATGGAGTCCCTGATTGCCAGCGCTTCCTCCATCGACTTGACAACCCCCGACTTGGGGACCGGCACGCCGATTTTTTTCATGGCCTGTTTGAATAATTCCCGGTCCTCGCCTTTATTGATGGCGACCGGGTTTGCTCCAATCATCTGGACGCCATATTTCTCGAGAATTCCACGCCTGTGGAGTTCCATTGAGGTGTTGAGTGCCGTTTGGCCCCCCACCGTGGGCAGAAGTGCGTCCGGACGCTCCTTGGCAATAATTCTTTCGACGACATCCCAAGTGATTGGCTCAATATAGGTCCGATCCGCCATCTCCGGATCGGTCATAATGGTGGCGGGATTGGAATTGACCAGCACCACCTCATACCCTTCCTCACGGAGGGCCTTGCAGGCCTGGGCGCCGCTGTAGTCAAATTCACAAGCCTGGCCGATGATGATGGGGCCCGAGCCAATGATCAGGATCTTTTTGAGGTCCGTTCTGCGAGGCATGGTCCTAAAGCGGCTTCACCGCGAGACATTGGGAATTGACGATACGAAGCGGCAGGCGAACTTTGGCCCTGCCCGGCAAACCTCCGACCATCTTGGGTATCTTAGGAGACTGTCCAAAATTACCAAGGGAAAGTTGGCCATTACCCGGCCCAAAAAATGACCAAAAACTGCTGGAAAACTTGTAGATTTCGAAAAACACAGCATGTAAACCAGGGGTTTGAAACCGGATGGGTTGTCGTTTGGGATTTCGGGGATGTTAACCATTTTCCGGGCATTCCAAAACACCCTCCAAGGTTTAACAGGTCAATCGGGTTGGAACAAAGGTCGCCGGGACGGATGAGATTGACGGTTCATTTTTTTCTTTGGGAGCTTTCCGCCTGGGGTAATGGCTGTCTCTTATACACATCTCCGAGCCCACGAGACC
>CAWUOD010000256.1:0-5397 GCA_963923115.1 uncultured Singulisphaera sp. | reverse complement strand
TCAGGCTGATGCGGAACCAGAACAGGACCGGAATTCCCTCCCGCAAACGCCTTGGCCCCCTGGGAAAGGTCCAACCCGCCCTTGGGTTTGGTTGAACCGTGACAGGATATGCAGTTGCGTTCCAAAACGGGCCGAATGTCCCGATCAAAATCAATCGGTTTGTTCGTCTGGAGGGGAATTTGGGTCAGGAGGAATAGCGAAAGGAGCAAGGCCAGGCTCCAAATTGCGGTGGGGGATTGGGCCGTGGTTAGCCCAAGGCAGGTGGTTTAGTGCCAGTATAGAGGGTCGCGATACCGAAGGTAAAGTGGCGAAAGGCCACATCCCCCCACCCTGCATCCCTAATCCAGCTGCATAAATCTTCCCCTTGGGGAAAACTTTTTACACTTTGTGGAAGATAGGCATAAGCCGCATCCGGACTCTTGGAGAAAAGCTGGCCGATCCTCGGAAGGACAGCCCGGAAGTACCACCGATAGAGGCCGCCAATCAGAGGCCACTTGGGCATCGAAAATTCAAGGATCACCAGACGCCCTCCGGGAAGGGTCACCCGCAACATTTCTGACAGGGCAATGTGGGGATCCTGGGTGTTGCGCAAGCCAAAGGCAACCGAGGTCAAAGCAAACTGGTTATCCAAAAGCGGTAGTGCCATGGTATCGGCTTCAAGAAACAGGGGCCCCATCCCGGGGTCTGAAGTTTTTGCTCCTTTGGAGCACGCAAACACAAGCATTTCCCGGCAAAAATCCGTTGCAACAATGTATCGACCAGGGTTTTTGCGCTTGTAGGCCAGAGCCAAATCCCCGGTTCCCGTGCAGACATCCAAAAGGGGTCCCTCAACCGGAGGGGGAGCGAGGCGCACCGCGCATCTCCGCCAATAGGTGTCCACCCAACCGGATAGCAGCCGATTCAACAAATCGTAACGGTGGGCTATGCCTGCAAACATCCTCCGGATGTCGTTTCCCTGTTTCTGGAGGAGGGGGTTTTGTTCGGTCATGGCAAGACTCACCTTTAGGAAAAAGACTCAGGAATAAGTTTAGTTTGCGGGTTGTTCGGAAAAGGAAAAATTGGGCAAATGGTCCTGGAAGTCCAAAAAAACAGGCCCCCCGTGCGGCTAACTTCGAGAAAACCAAAGGTTATTTTCATGAAGCAGGCAGGAATGTGGGAGATTCAATTGTCTGGCAAGGGAAGTGAAAACCAAATTGGATCGAACATAAACCATTGTGCATCTGATAGTTGAGATACACGAAGGTGTGTGTTAAATGAAGGTTTTGGCTTTTCCGGGCTGGTCATCAGGGGGGATTGGGTAAAATCGATAAAGCCGTCAAATCTGTAATTGCACGACATTTGCCGTTACAATTTGCCCGCCTATTGCTTGACACCCAGATTCGCTGTTTTACCATAACAGGGTATACAAGTGGACGCTCCTTTCGAAGGTTGCACGCGGGCAGCCTAAGGAAAGCTGATCCGGTTTGACCGGATTGGATCAACGGGGTTCCCCCCATTGGGTTGGGTGTGGCCACTCGACTTGTACCAGGCCTAACGCGGTGTTGGGGCTGGCGGCTCGAAGTAATTGGTTGGTTCCTACATCTGTTTTGGAGGCTTGTGGGTTATGTTTAGCGCTATTCTTATGGTTGCAGTTTCCGGCGGCGTCGAAGCTCCTGCTCTCGGCGGCGAACTCAAGAGCAAGATCAGCAACATCGGTGGCAACCTCAACTTGCGTGAGCGCCTCAGCGGCCTTCGCGGCAAGCTCGGCAACGGTTGCTGCGACAAGTGCGAAGAAGTGACCACCACCAAGGCCGCGGGTGGCAAAACCCAAGCCGCTGGCAAGGGTCAAGACGCTGGCAAGGGCCAAGCTCCCAAGGCTCAAGCCGCTGGCAAGGGTCAAGACGCTGGCAAGGGCCAAGCCCCCAAGGCTCAAGCTGCTGGCAAAGGCCAAGCCGCTGGCAAAGGCCAAGCTCCCAAGGCTCAATCCGCTGGCAAGGTCAAGGGTTAATTCCCTTCGGCCATTCTCTGGCCGAACCTGATTTAAAAAAGGCGGGCGATTTATCGTCCGCCTTTTTTCGTTTTCGCAAAAATCATCTGCCATCCATTTCCAAAAAAAGAAGAAACCATTATTTGCTCCAGAGATTCGCATCCCTCCTTTGAAGGGAAATCACCCGACCTTGTTTGACCCATTTCCAATTGGATCCAAGCCTCGCTTCATCCAACGCTTTTTCCCAATGGTCGGATGCGGTTTGTTCATTAAAAATCCACTCTGCACGAAGGTTGCCGGCCTCCTCCCAAAGTCCAAGCACCCCTGCATCGGCCGGAGAATCTAACCCCTTGGCAATCCAGTCAGGAAACCGCCCCAATAGAACCGAAGCCACATTCCTTGAAGCAGGTCCACCCCTAGCCACCAACCAGGCGGAAGACTCCTGAGGGATCCGACCAAGGCGGAGCTCCAAAAAATCCGGGGCGAGAGACCCTCCATAATCGGTGCTCTCCTGGCTAGTCGAAATTTGACCACGAATCGGTCCTCCCAAGGATGCCAAAAACCTTCCTCCCACCCGTTTCCATTCCAGAAATCCCTCTTTTTGGACAAACCTTTCTTGCGTACTCCCGGGGTCCGGCAGAACAATTTCGGAGATTTTCGTCTGATTTTGATGGATCGGGGGAGATTCCAGCTGAATCGCAATCCGAACCCATTCCCTCATATTTGGACTTTTTGTTCCAAAAGTTAGGGAAAGTGCCCATTCCGCCGATTTGCCCAATCCGAGTGCATGGGGAATGGCCAAAAACCTCCGCCCCGAAATTTCAGGCTCCGTCTCGGGACGAATATGCCCCTTCCCTGCATTGCCTTCCGGAACTTTGTGATCGCCTGAGGTCCCCGCGCCTTTCAGGATGTTTCCAGGAAGCAACTCCAATAGCCGGTCATTCCCGTTGGGAAAATCCCCCTTGGCCCAAATCACCAGATCCGCCCCCCTGGCAACCGCCTCCACAAGGCGATCAGGCCCAGCAACCACTTTGGGAAGGTCTCTGGCCCTTCGAATTGGCTGCGTCCACAAAGCCAATCCCAACCCCAGTGCTGCCATTGTCACCATTACCCCAAAAACCCCCAATCCCGTAAGCCTTACCGCCCGTCTGGAGGGGGCGGGCGAAATGGACTTTGCCTGTTCAGGGGAATGCAACCCTGATGGGGAATGGGGCGGAGGGCCGGGAATTTGGGACTTCATGTTTGGTTCCGATGTTTGACACATCTCCATCATGACCGGGAAGGGAATTCCGCGTAAAGGCTTGCCTTGGAGCCCAATCAGGCGCACGATGACAAAATGGACAAATAACTCGGTGATTTTTCTTTCGAAAGGTTGAAACCATGAATTTTCCGATCACCTGTGCCAAGCCGGTAACAATTGTTGCGCTTTTGGCCGGATTCGCCCTCACGGGAGGAATGCTTCTGGCCCAGGAAATCGAGGCGAGCGCCAAGGCTTTAGCCTCCCAAAAATCCCTGAAATCAAAAGTCACAGTGGATTTCAAGGATGTTCGACTCGAGGAATGCCTCGACGAGTTCAAGGACCAGGTCAAAACCTTCAAATACATGGTTGATAGCAAGGGGGGCGTTTCGCGCAATTCGAAACTTTCCTACACAGGCAAAGAGGTTCCGCTAAGCGAGGCGCTCGAAGGCCTTCTCAAAAAGAACGGCCTCGGATACCAGATCATCTCCAACAAAGGTAACGCGTACGACGGATTGATTAAAATTGTCCAGGGCCCGGATCGTGGCAAGTTGGTGAAGTAGGTGGATTCACCTTTTTTGGATTCAATTGATTGGGATCCTTTTTACCCCCCGCACCCGGATGATCCCCTGGGTGTTGTGGGGATAGGCGAAGACTTGCATCCGGAGCTTCTTCTTGAGGCATATAACCTTGGGATCTTCCCAATGCCTGAAGACGATGAAAACCTGGTGTGGATGTGTCCCGAACCCCGGGCCATCCTTCGAATGGAAAAAATGTTAAGTCACAAACGCCTCGCCAGGCGCATCCGTTCGCTAAAGCTCACTTTTTCCCTTGGGACAGATTTCATAACGGTGATGCGTTCCTGTGGAGAGAACCGGGCCGAGGGGACATGGATTACCCCGAGGATGGTAGATGCCTACTACTGGTTACACAAGCTGGGGATTGCCCAAAGTCTGGAGGTGTGGCGGGGACCAGACCTTGTTGGCGGGGTCTATGGGGTCATTGTCGGGTCCATTTTTTGCGCCGAATCAATGTTTTCCCGGATTTCGGATGGATCCAAAGCCGCGCTTTATTTTCTTTGCGAACACCTTTTGGCGCGGGGATTCTCTTTTATCGATTGCCAACTGCTCAATCCCCACACCCAATCGCTTGGAGCCGAGGAGATTCCCAGGGAGGACTATCTGAAACTTTTGGAAATCCACCGAGGCGACTCACCCTCGTTTATCCCCGCAAATGAACCATCAAAAAAATGACTTTGTGAATACTTTTACCCTCAAATTATATTTGATTATTTGGCGAAAACACCGCGAATCCAAACAATTCCCGAAACAACTCTAACGCGGATCCTATTTGCCCGTCATCCTTGTGAGCGTCGGGTCGGACATCCATAGGTACCAAAAACCTCCCTGGCGGGTGCGTTCAAGGCCGGGGATGGACAAAGGCAGCACGGTACCCTGCAACGGCTGATTGGCGACAGTGTCATAAAGGGACCGCGCCGACTCCTGGCCACGGCGATACATCACAACCTCAACGGATCCCGGCGCGCCAATTTTTCCCTTTTGCCCGGCGGCAACTCCCACCGATTCCTCAAGTGTGCAAATTTCATCCACCAGCCCACCATCCAGCGCCATCCTGGCGGTCATCACCCGTCCATCCAGATTTTTCTCCGCCACTTTTCGCGATGCGCAAACAGCCGTTTTGAAGCGTTCGTGATGCTCCTTGGCCATGGCTTCGATCATTTCGCGCTCGGCAGGATCCATTCGTCGGCTGGCGGAACCAAGGTCGATATGCTCACCCGATTTGATGCTTTGGTCCGCGATGCTCAGGATGTCGAGCATCTTTTCCAATACAACCACCGGGAAAACCACACCGATCCCACCCACCGTCGCAGCAGGGGAAATGGTAATCCGGTCACATGCAGACGCGGCAAGATAGGCCCCGCCTGTTCCTGTTTCGAGGATGTGGGCCACGACCTGCTTGCTTGTCCGTTCCCGGAAACGGCGTATTTCGTTTGCGATCAGCTCCGACCCGCCAACGGTGCCTCCCGGGCTGTTGATTCGGAGAACCACCCCAACCACAGCGGGGTCCTGTTCCGCTGCCTGGAGTTTTTCGTGAAAGAGGGCCACGGGATTGGCGCCTTGGGATCCCAGACCCACCAGGGATTCCTGAACCAATAAGCCATCCAGCTCGATGA
>CAWUOD010000255.1:0-5403 GCA_963923115.1 uncultured Singulisphaera sp. | reverse complement strand
ATGGCCAGGAGCCGCAGGTCGCGATGACTTTGCCGATTCTGCGTGGTCTTGACGGGAACAGGCGCATGGGCAAGAGCTTGGGCAACTATATTGGCGTCGCCGAGGCGGCCTACGACCAATTCGCCAAAGCCATGAGCATTCCGGACAACCTGATGGCGGAGTGGTTCAAGCTCCTGACGGACCTTCCCGAGGCGGAAATCCCGGCTTTGGCGGACCCAGCCAGGACCCACCCCCGGGAAGCCAAGGAGCGGTTGGGCCGGGAAATCGTCGCGTTTTACCACGGGACCGATGCCGCCGATGCCGCCGCCGCCGAATGGCGAAAGCGTTTCAGCGAACGCCAGGATCCCACCGATATTCCCGAGGTCAATCTGGCGGCGAACCTTTTGGTTGAGGGTAAACTGGGGGCCTCCAAACTTGTGGCGGCCCTTGGCTTGGCCAAAAGCAATAACGAGGCCAGGCGATTGGTGGAGCAGGGTAGCCTCAATATTGGTCCCGAGAAGACCAAAGTGGCCGATCCGAACCAATCGATTGAAATCAGCACCGGACTTATCGTGCGGGTGGGAAGTCGGCGCATCATCAAAATCCGGATTGAGGGTTAAAAGAGTTTATTTGTTGTGATAGATGGGGGTTGGGTTGCTTTTCCCCCCGGATTGGTGTTTTCAAAGGCCTTGGCGGGGGGTAAAAGCCTATGATCGCGCTTTATTCCTTTGCCACGCAGGCGGGTGACAACTTCCCCGATGCTCTGTACGAAGAGTGTTTTGAGCGATTGAACGATGCGGAGCGGATTCGCGCCCAGCGTCTGATCCATCCAAAGCCCCGACGCGAATTTGTTCTCACCCGGGCGGCCCTTCGTAACCTGCTTGGTCTGTGGACCGGCCTTCCGTCGAGGTCCATTGTTTTTGGCCAAAATGCCGCGGGCAAACCCCACCTGGACCCGGATCAAAGCAACAGTCCAAAATGGAAGATGTGTCATTTCAATGTCTCCCACTCCCATGGGATTTCGGTTGTGGGGCTTTGCACCCATCGGGAAGTCGGGGTCGACTTGGAGCCGATACGGGATCTCCCATCGCGTGAGGCCCTCGCCAGGCGCTGGTTCCATCCCGAAGAGGTGAAGGCACTGGAGCAAAAGAGGTGGTCCCCTGCTTCGTTTTTCGCCATCTGGACAGCCAAGGAGGCGGTGGTCAAGGCATTGGGCACAGGCTTGGGTTTTGGAATGGATGAGGTCTGGATTGATGCCGAAGATCCCAGCAAGCCGCGTCTTTTGCAGCTGGGGAAATCGGATTCATGCCATCAGGGTTGGACCTTGCGGGGGCAATCTGTTCTCGAGTCACATTGGGCCTGCGTTGCCTATCAGGGGCGGGACTTTCCCATTTACACCCGCGAATTGGCCAATCCCCTGGAAGATGTTGCAATTCCCGACCGGTGCGAGGGAATAACAGGGTAGGAGTTGGGTAAACCAAGGGAATGCGTAAAATACCCTCATCGAAGTTCTTAAACCCATAGATCAGCAATAGCCATGCCCCTCGACCCATATGAAGTGCTCGGTGTCGCAAAGAATGCATCCGAGGACGAGATCAAAAAGGCCTATCGCGGCAAAGCCCGCCAGTATCACCCCGACCGCAACCCAGGGGACAAAGCGGCTGAATCGAAGTTCAAGGAAGTACAGGACGCCTACGAGATCCTTGGCGACAAGGACAAAAAAGCCAAGTTTGACCAGTTTGGCCATCAGGCCCAAAACAACCCTTTTGCGGGGGGCGGCAACCCGTTTGGAGGTGGAGGCGGTGGGAACCCCTTTGGTCAGGGGAACATAAACATGGATGACCTGGCCCAGATGTTTGGCGGGGCCGGTGGTGGTGGAGGGGGATTCTCCTTTGGCGATCTTTTTGGAGGCAAAAAGGGGCGGTCATCCAAAGGACGAAAGGCTCCCCCGCAGCAGCAGGTCGCACGGCTTGCCATCGACTTCCTGACCGCCGCCAATGGTGGGAAGGTGGAGATTTCGGTGGGTGGAAAAAACATCGATGTGAAGATCCCCGCCGGTGCCGCCGAGGGGCAAAAGCTTCGCATGGGTGGACAGGCCGAGGGAGGCGCCGACCTCATCCTCGAAATTCATGTCGAACCCCACCCCTATTTCAAGCGGCAGGACAACGACATCATACTTGATTGTCCCTTGAGTCTTGTTGAAGCGGCATTGGGCGCCTCCGTCGAGGTTCCGTCGATTTCCGGTTCGCGCATCAAGGTCAAATTCCCCCCGGGTGTTTCCAGCGGAAAGCGTCTGCGTCTCAAGGGTCTGGGTATCAAGGAAGGTGATCAGTATGTCGAGGTGAAAATCATCGCCCCGGCTGTTACCGAAGGGAAAAGCCGCGAATTACTCGAGCAATTTGCCAGGCTCAATCCACAGGATGCCCGATCCGGTTTGGGTTGGGCCTGATGGGAGGATCGTTTTTGAACGAAACCCCATTGACTGATTCCGGCGGGATTCCGCTGCCACCCGCACCTGGCCCTGATGCCGGGAGCCATTGGGTTTCGCCTGGGGGCGAGACAAAATCCGGGTGCGCCCCCGCAAGCGGCGGGATCGCCCCGGTCGTGGTGGATGGGGGGGCGGGTGTCCCTGGCGGTTTTCGCTTCACCAGGCTGATGCGCCTGCGCAAGGGAGCCGAGTTCCAGGCGGTCTTCTCGCAGAAGGCTTCTGTTTCGGATAAAAATCTTGTTCTTTATCTAAAATCAAATGATTTGGGCTGCCACAGAATTGGTCTTTGTATATCCAAAAAAGTGACAAAAAGCGCCCCGAACAGGACCCTTTGGAAGCGCATGCTTCGCGAGGCGTTTCGCCTCGACCATCATTCCTGGCCGGGTGGCTATGACTTTGTGGTTCTGGCGAGGTCCATGCGCCCCCCAACCCTCGAGGTCCTGCGCGAATCGCTTGGCCGACTGGCGCGGCGGGGAATGACCCGTCCCCAACAGGGTCATCGGTCCCCAAAAGACAAAAAAAATGGCGACAGCCCGCCTCCCGTGAAACCACGGCCAACAGCCAATCCCCCGGGACAATCGCCATCAACTCCTGGTTTGGGGTCGGACTGAGCCATGGGGAGGATTCTCATCCGGGTATTGTCAACCGTGCTCATCCTTTTTGTCCGGGCTTACCAGATGGTGATCTCCCCGATCATGCCGACTATTTGCCGGTTTGAACCCTCTTGCAGCCACTACTTCATTCAGGCTGTTCGCCTTTATGGCCCGTTCAAAGGGACATGGAAGGGGATAGGCCGGATTTGTCGTTGTCGTCCCGGATGTCAGGGGGGATGGGACCCCCCATAAGGTTCCCCATTTTTATTTGGCTTTGACGGTTATGAGCGATTTGCCGTTTGCACCCGGCCCGGGTGCCCGGCAAAGTCGGGAATTCATCCTCCCCCATCCACCAAAACCCTTTCAGGCGCCGATGTCATCTTTGCCTTTGTGCAATCCCTTGCGCAACGGTTCCATCATTGAGGTGACACCGTGGTTGCTCGTGTTCTTGGGTCCCTTGTGGGAACCCTTGCCCCCGTTGGTTACCGGACATTCCTTGGCCAGGCATCGGTGGGCCCCGCGGAGGACCAAATCCGAAAAGTCCCCGATATGTCCGTGGATCTGATCTTCACATCTCCCCCTTTTGCACTTCAAAGGGGAAAATCCTACGGAAATCTTGACCAGATCGAATGGGTGAATTGGCTCGCCTCTTTTGGTCCCGAGTTCAAAAGGATTCTCAAGGAAAACGGAAGTCTCGTCCTCGATTTGGGGGGGGCCTATCAAAAGGGCCTCCCCGTGCGAAGCCTGGCGAATTTCAGGCTGTTGCTCCGGTTTTGCGACGACCATGGCTTTCATCTGGCGGAGGATTTTTATTGGTTTAACCCGGCCAAACTTCCCTCCCCGATCGAATGGGTCAACAAGCGAAAGATTCGTGTCAAGGACGCTGTGAACAATCTTTGGTGGCTATCCCCCTCGACAACTCCCAAGGCGGATGTGCGCAAGGTCCTTGCGCCTTATTCGGATCGGATGAAGCGTCTTTTGGCCAGGCCCGAGGAATTTTACAGCCCGACCACCCGCCCCTCGGGGCATCAGGTGGCTCGCGGATTCGAGCGGGACAATGGCGGCGCCATTCCTCCCAACCTTCTCCAGATTCCCAACACCGAATCCAATACTCCCTACTTGCGGCGCTGTAAAACCGCGGGAATCACTCCGCATCCCGCCCGCTTTCCCGAAGGATTGCCCGAGTTTTTTATCAAGTTTCTTACCGAACCCGGAGATCTGGTCCTTGATCCCTTCTCCGGTTCCAACACCACGGGTTCTGTCGCGGAGCGTCTTGGCCGGAGGTGGTTGTCCTGGGATGCGATGGAGGAATATGTCGCCGGATCATCCCTCCGATTTGAGACGGAAACACCCGATGGGGACATGGCGAATTTTGCCCAGGGGATTCTTTCCAACAAGCCCGTTCGCCGCGCGGGTTGATTCCCGGGCTTATTCCAGTGGGAATCAATCATCTTTTGTGGAAGGGGAGGCCGCTGGTTCCCCGTCAACGGTTTCGTTCGCAGGATCCATGTTTTTGGGACTATCATCGAACCAGACCACGATGTCGTCCAGCCAGGCATCCTGACGCAAAAGCGCGCCCTGGTGGCGGGCCAATTCGAGAATGGCCAGGAAAAGGCTGATAAGACGCCCCCTGGTTTTGGGTTCGGTGAATAGTTGCCGGAGGCTCAAAGGGCCCTCGGTCAGAATCCTTCCCTTGACGGATTCGATAACTTGGGAAAGGGGCGTTGGGTCTGAACTGACGGTTTCGACCGATTCGGGGTCGATCTCGCGCATGAGCCGACCAAAGGCGCTGACCAGGTCCCAGATTTCCAATCGTCCCACCCGCATAGGCAAAACCGTTTTTTGCTGGGTGCTTGGAGGGGACATGGAGAAAGCCCGCCCGTGGAGCTTTCCGGATTTGGCTGCCAATTCCAACAGCTTTTTTGCCGCTTCCCGGACTTTTCGGTATTCAGCCAATTGTTGAAACAGATTTTCGCGAAACTGTTCAAGAGGCGCCTCTTCCTCTTCTTCGGGAGGGGCGATTACCTCCGGAGGCAAAACCAGCATGCTTTTGGTCTCGACCAGTTTGGCCAGGGTAGCCACATACCCGGCAGTCTCCTCGACCTCGAAGATTTGCAAAAGCTCAAGAAAATCACGATATTGACGGGCAATCTTTTCCAAAGGCATCAAAAGGAGGTCGACTTCCTCCCGGTCCACCAGATACAACAATAAATCCAGAGGGCCGTGAAAGACCTCGGTATCCAGCATCATTTCGGCGGAAGACATACACACAGGTTAGCCGGAGAGGGTGATGGGCGAAAAGGGCGGTTTGTTTAACCTTTTGGCCAATCTTTTCGCGAGCCA
>CAWUOD010000254.1:0-5413 GCA_963923115.1 uncultured Singulisphaera sp. | reverse complement strand
GCATATTGGCTCATCAGGCAAGCCCTAACAGGCTGATCGCTTCGAACCCAAACATCGGGAAAAGGCAAACTGTCCTCACGGGATGGGGAAATTCCAACTTGTCCCAATCCGGCGAGGCAAATCTCGCCCAAAAGGAGACCCGCCTCCAGGCCGCCGGGAGAATGAACCCCAAAATCCCAAACACTACCTAACGGCGATTCATGGCGGGCAATTCCAAGTCGGTCAAGTCGGTCCGCCGCGCCGTCAAGGATATTTTTGGCAATCGAATTGAGTCCACGAACCGGGGAGGGGGCCTGAGTGGTCATTAGTGCTCCAGTTGATTTCGCAAGTCTTCCAAAATGGGGCGGAACCGTTCTCTCAGGTTCGCCCACGGAGTTCCCTTTTCGATTATGGTGAGGATTGGCGCGCCTTTGGCCACAATGGTTCCGGGCGAGGGGAGATCGCAAAGAGTTACCTGATGCCTCTCTTCCAAAGAAATCCACTTTTCTGGCCACTTGATGTCTGGGGAAAAATGGACATTCTTGCGGGCGTAAAATATGGACTTGGTTCGGGGAGTATTGTCGGGATGGGGGAATTTGGTTTTGTTTGTGGCGGAGTTGGCGGATTTATCGTCCCCCACGGGGGATGTAAAACAATCCACATGCAGCTTGGCAAAAGGTATGTTCAGGCCCATTTCCCCCAGTTCCATCGAGGCGGTGTAGCGAGGATTCACTTCAAGAAGGAAAAAATGTCCTTGATCATCGATTTTGCCATCCACTCCCACAAGGCCCCTTAGCCCCTGATTCCAAAGGAGCCCGCCCAGCTTTTCCAATATCCCCTCATCAAGAGGTTGCCAATCTGTTCCAGCAAAGTGGTTGCCCGCATATCCCATCCCGGGAACCCCCAAATCTTCCCTCAAGGGATTGCCCCGGGAAACCATCAAAACCCTTGGTCCCAATCGGTTGAGCAAAAAGGAAACAGAGATGTCCTCGCCTGGTATCCGCTTTTGGGCGTAATATCCTTGGGGACATTTCCATTTTTCGGAATGATTGGCGGAGTCAAAGGAAAGTTGGCGAATTCCCATTCCTCCCGCGCTGGCCAGGGGTTTGAGGAGCCAATCATCGCCATCGGGAATCTTCTCCCTATTTTGCCCCAGTTCGGGAAAGCGTATCCCATGCGATTGGAGTGTTAGATTCAGATAAAAGGGATCGCGTAAAGGTTGATAAATGTCCGGGGTATTCCCCCAAAAAGGTTGGGTTTTTGCCACCTGGTCAAGAAACCCGGGGTGATTTTCCAGGCCGCCTGTGTAAAGGAATGGCATGCCAAAAAAAGATTTTAAATAAGGTAATATTGCAAAAGGCCAGTCCGCCAAAGGTATTGCCTTGACGGTTGCCATGGCCGCCAGGTCGGCGTCGGCAAACAGATCGAAACAAACAGGTGAATAGCCTGCCCGCACAAAGGACCTCGCCAGCGCCCTGCAACTGGCGCCCGCAAGGATCACCGGTTGGCCGTTTGGTAATGGATTCAAGGCCTTAGCGCCATTTGGCTAAAACCTTCTTTTGCATGAACGGCTTCCTGGATCAATTGGGTGGAAACATCCTCCCCCAGTCGTGAAGAGTTGATGACAAGGTCGTAATGACCGGGGTCCACGATGATGGATCCAAATGCCTGCTTTGCGAAATCCTGGCGCTTTTGATCGCGAAGCTTGCATCGCTGCATGGATTCCATGTGGCTGAGTCTGAGGGTTTGCGCAAGGTATGCCACCCTGTCCTCCAGATTGGCAACCACACGAACCCGGAGAGTGTGCGATTCCGGGAGGATCCAGTGGGCCCCGCGACCAACCAGAATCACTCGGCCCTTTGCCCCCAAAGCTAGGATCACTTTGCTAAGTGCCAGGGTTCCCACTCGGGGATCCTGGTCGCCCGAGCCCGTAACAGGGACCCCTCCGGTCCGTTTTTTCAGGGAGTCAAATTGTTGTCTCACCCATTCAGATTGGGCTTCGTCAAGCTCGCCAAAAAGTTCCGCCGACGCAACCGTGTCGCTGGCGAGATATTCCATCAGTTCACGGTCATAGACTTGCCAGCCCAGGCGCTGGCCCAGGCGATGACCGATTGCCCGGCCACGCGATCCCGCCTCACGGCTGATGGTGATGGTGGGAGTTGATGGGCAGGATGGGGCCAAACCGGACGGTTCGCGATTTCCCCGATCGCCGTGGTGGGGTTGGGCATATCCCTCCTCGAATCTCCCGCCTGGGGAATCGCTAAAACCCTGTTGGTTCGACCAGTATTCCCGGGCCATAAAGTTGTCCTTTCGGGGCGGTGTCCATCTATATCTTACTCAGGTTGTGCCGCAGGTGCCTTTGCCCGCCACCCGAGAAAAGTGCCAGGCTCCCAAAATCAAAAAAGTAACGGTGGCACAAAGGAGAACGAATTGTGCCTCCAAGGGTGTCACGGGCATCCACATTGCCTCCGTGTCCCATTCGATTCCTTTTTTGCGCACGGGTTCCATGACCATACAACGCAAATAGAAACTTAGGCTGAGCCTTTTTAAAAGCCCAGGCATGCTCCCCAGAAAGACCTCCAGGAAAAAGACATAGGCCATGCCGATAATGATGGGGCGTTTCAATACCGCTCCCATCCAGAAAAACAGTGAGGAATAGACCAAGGCTCCGCATAGCCCCATAGGCCAAATCATATCCCACACTTCGCGACCAGGTTGCCCCGCAATTTGACAGGACAAAAACAGGCCTAGCATCACCATGCCAACCGACCAGGGAAGTTGTCCAAGCCAGCGAGCCCAGTAAACAGACCAAACAGGGATGGGGCGCAAAAGCTGCCAAATCAGGGATTGGTTTTCCCGGTCGCCTCCGATTCCCTCTGTGGCGAAGCTCAGGGTCCAAAATGGAAGAAGAAAATTGAGAAACAGGGAAAAAACGAAAACCCGGAAGAACACTGGCCAGCGAATTTCGCGGGCAACGCCCTCCACCGCCAAAAATGGGAGATCAATAGGGTGAAAGCCTGAAGGGGCGGTAAGGAAATCAAGAGCCGTTTGCATCCGGATTAGGGACATTTCGACGGTTTGAGGGGTGCCACGCGGGGACTTCCATGAGGAGATCTGCCAGGCTCCGACCTCGGTGAGGTACCAGATCTGGAAAAGCCCGAGGGCAAAAAAGAGCATCGCCAGCCAAACCATGGTCCTGGCGCGGGTTTGTCGAATAAAGGAGACTAAGATCAGGTGAATAAAACCACGAAGTGGGCTCGGTGCCGCTTCATTGGGATTTATGGATCCATCCAGTGGGTTTTTGGCCGGTGAATCCATAATTGCGACTTTGGGGATTGGGGATATTCTTTTTTGTGGATCAGGATCGACATCGCTTTGGGAAACAGATTTGTTTGGGGGGGCAATCGGCTTCATGATGTCCCTCCCATGATTTTTCCACCAAGGATTCGTCCAACGAGGGCGCGGGTCGAACCATCCAGATTTTCCACCCGTTCAAGGGTCCAGCCAAGTCGAAGCACCTGTCCTTGCAGGCGTGTCAAAAAGTCCGCCTCCCTCACAGCCCGAATCAGGCATCCCTGACGGCCGGGAACAGCGTTTAGCCTTTCCCAGCCCGAAATTTCAGGCCAATTTGCCCATTCTCCGAGGAGGGCGCCGAGAGGGGGTTGCTCCGGGGTGTCCGGCCATTCAAGCGCCAATCTGCAAGGGTGATTGTCCAGGCGCTTTCGCACTTCCCCCGCGCTTCCGACGGCCACGATCCGACCACGAACCAGAACGAGAATATTTTCCGTGAGTCGTTCGACCTCATCGAGTTCATGTGAGGAAAACAGAAGGGTTCGCCCGGCGGTTGCCATTTTTCGGAAAAGTTCGACGAGGTCTTGTCGAACCACCGGATCAACACCCGAGAAGGGCTCATCCAGAATCAACAGAGGCGGATCATGCAAAAGGGCCTGCGCGAGTTTTACACGCTGCCTCATGCCGCGCGAGCACCCCTTGATTCTCTTGGTGGCCTGGTTGGACAAACCAACCTGATCGAGGGACGACTCGGCCCGCCGGGTCGCTTCGGATTTTGTGAAGCCGTGAATCCGGGCCATTGTGACCAGGAATCCAAGGGTTGTGTATTCCTCGTAAAAAGAATCTGTTTCAGGAGCATAACCGACCAGGGAACGAGAGAGGGTTTTGGTGGTCGGGACCCCAAGAATGGACGCGTGTCCCTCGTCGGGAAGGATCAGTCCCGAGGCGATCCGCAAAAGTGTGGTCTTGCCAGCGCCGTTTGCACCCACCAGACCATGAATGCCTGTTTCGAGTTTGAGATTGGCCCCATTGAGCGCCAGCACCTGGCCGTACCACTTGCTGGCTCCGTCCAGGCGAAGTGTGGGTGTGGTCACCTGAGCACCTCCACCCTGGAGAGGCGAATCCTCAGGTAGACAAGACTGAGGACCGGGATCGCCAGAACGATACCCAAAACAATCGAAAAATCAGGCTGTTTGGAGAGGTTTTTGGGTTCCACCACCACTCCCAGAACGCGGCTTCCGACCTGGCCCAGATCGTTCCACAAATCGAGCGCCTTCCAATTGGGGGGGTATCCCAGACGATCAACAAGGCCCTCTGCAACGCCATGAAGAAAAAGGAAACAAAATATCCAAAACATCGCAATAGGTATCGTCCGGGTCAGGCCCGACGAACTGGCCAGCAGAAGGGGAACAAGGCCCCATGTGAGAATCGCGCCATAACCGATGATGGACATGGAAAGGCGAAATTTTGTCTCGCTCCAGCTCCAGTCCCCCAAAAACCAGGCCTGAAAAAACAGGATCAGCGCGGGGATGGTCGTGAGCATATTCAGCAACACCGCGGCCGCGAGGCCCTTCCCCAAAAGGTAGTGGAGGATCCCAATCGGTTTGCTGAAATAAAAAGGGAAGCTTCGGAAACGGAAATCGTTGCCCACCAATTGCGCCCCGGCGAGCGCAAAAATCACCATCACGATGGTTCCCTGGGTTTGCAGGAAGTTGTGGAACATTCCCGGTGAGCCATCCATTTTCAGCATGTTCCGCAATCCGTCGATCAGTTCCTTGCGGGGAATGCGCGCGAACGGTCCGACACGAATGGCCTGTCCGGAGTCTTGCGAACCGGCCCAGACGAGAAGATATTGGCCAAAAAAGTAGAGAAAAAAGATGATCAGGCCCAGAAGGTAAAGGCCCCAGAATAATTTTCTGCGGAAAAGGAGTCCAAGGCTGGTTCGCGCGATGGCCCAAACCGCGAACATGGGGCCCCGGAGTTTTCCCCGAAAAGGGCGATATTCCAGAAAATCCCCCATGGTGGGGGATCCCGGTTCACGAAGGAATTCAGTCATGGTTGGCCTCCCGGGTTTCCAGGGAGGGTGAAGGTGGCGGATTGTTGCCCGCAAGGGCCCCGTTGGGTCGACCCGCTTCGGCCAAAA
>CAWUOD010000253.1:0-5417 GCA_963923115.1 uncultured Singulisphaera sp. | reverse complement strand
ATCATCGCCTGAAGGCGCTTGAGGGGTTGGTCCCCATGGTCATCATTGCGCGAAGTGAGGATGAAACTCAGATCGATGTTTTGTCCATCTTCCGGGGGCATTTTTGAAGAACCCGGTTGGGCGGAACGGTTCATGACGGATCTGCCAGAATTTGCGGATCAAGGGCCAAAACCAGCGCGATGGTCGCGGCTCCCGGCAGTCCCGGGAATTCCCCACCAACTAGCCCATCCCGAATCCTTTTTGGTGTTGTTTCCACAACACGAAGTCCCTCATGGGGATCAGGTTCAAAAGGGGCGCTGTGGACATCCCTTGCCGTGAAAAGGTGCATGGCTCCGCACCCCCTATTGGCATCAATGGCAAATCGGCCGAGGGATTTCCAGTCGCCTCCGATGAAACCAGTCTCTTCGGCCAGTTCGCGCCGTGCGGCCACCAGTGGGGTTTCCCCGGGGTCGACAATTCCTCCGGGGGCCCAAAGGGAACTGGCCTGAAGCCCTGGCCTCCACGCCTCGACCATGACAATCGAACCTGTTGTGGTTCGCGGAAGGACCATCACAAAATCGGGAAAATCGACATGCCAAAAATCCTTGATGCGCTGGCCTGTGGGAAGAAGATACTCCACCTGGCGGACCCGAAGCCAAGGCGGACAATCAAGGACCACACGATCGGTTTCAACTGTCCAGGGAGTGCTCATTTTAAGGCCCTTGATAGGGTGTTTGGGAACTTGTCCGGGGTGCCGGGTTTTCCAAGGGGTTCAAACTCCCATGCCAGCCCATCAAACGATCTGGATCAAACAAGGCAAAATAGGCCCAAAAAAAAGACTTTCAGACAAAAAAGACAAACGGATTACTTTTTTTTGGATCAGGCGGCGGCGTTGCGGACAATGGGAAGATTGGTTTGTCCAAGAATTGTGCTGACCTCGCCTGTCCCGAGAGGGATAACCCGCGCGACATCGGCCAGGTCCTGCAATTTGCCCAGGCGCCAGCAATCCAGGATCACCTTCGAATGGGTGGCCAGCGCAAAGGGTTCCCGTGGCAGGAATGCGTACTCCGCGCCGGGCAGCGCGACCACAAGGATATCCGCCCTGGAGCAACACTCCATGATCGAATCTGTCAGTTCCACCTCAACGGGAAGGAATTTGACAGCCTGCTCCAAAGCATAAGAATCGTGGGCCAAAACGGGAATTCCCCTCTCGGCGAGCGCCTCGGCCAGCCCCATGCCGAACGATTTCTCGATGACATTGGTCTGCGGTTTGTAGGCAAGTCCCAAAATACCCACGGTTTTTCCGCGCGTATCGAGGTGATTGATGATTTCGAGCACCCGGTCAAGTTGGGAATCGTTGACACGGTCGGTCGCGCCGGGAAGGGCAAGGTCGATCCCGAGGTTTCGTCCCAAACGACTAAGGGCCCGATTGTCTCTTGGGAAGCATGGACCACCAAAAGCGACCGAACCACGGAAATATTTCCCACCGATACGACTATCGTGCCCAAGAGCCCTTGTCACGGCATCGACATCGCCTCCGGGAAATTTTTCGCAAACAGAGGCGATCATATTCGCGAAGGAGATCTTCATGGTGACAAAGCTGTTGAGCGAGATCTTGGTGATCTCGGCATTGACTATGGCCATGCGGGAGATGCCGGGCCGACTCTGGTGGATTGTCGCGTAAAAATCCTCAAGCAAACGCCCGCTTGCGGGATCGGATTCGCCAATAAGGACCAGGTCCGGGTGGAGAAAATCACGAATGCAGGAGCCAAGGGCGATGAATTCGGGGGAATAGCTGACGCCAAGATCGGTTCCGACCTTGCGACCGGATGCCTCCTCCAGGGCGGGAATGAATACACGATCCGTGTCGCCTGGCATGACCGTGCTTGTGAGCACCACCAGATGCGGAGAAATCCTTCCACGAAGGGCCATTCCGATTTCCCGGGCGGCGGCCTCGGCGAATTCCATCGAGAAGGCGTCGTTGGCGTCGCTTGGGGTTGGAACAATCACAAAAGAGATGCGTGAATTCCGGATCGCCTCGGCCAAATTGGTGGTGGCCCGAAGCCGACCATTGGTCCTTCCGAGCATTTCCTGCAATCCGGGCTCAAAAACCGGAGCTTCAAGCCGATTGATCTTCTCCACGGTCGCGGGGATCCTGTCGACACCGATGGTGTTGTGTCCCATCGCGGCGAAAATGGCCGCCATGGGGGACCCAAGCTTGCCAAGACCAATGACGGCCACATCCATGCGCGTCTCCCGGATGGTATTTCAAGGTGAATGGTGGAACAACGGGCCAGCGACGAAAAAGAGTTTCAGGGATCCAAAGAACAAAGGGGAGTCCGCACCGAGGCGCACTCCCCTTGTGAATTTTCAGGAACCTAGGCAGCCCGACGAATCGGGGACTTGCCGGTGAGACGCTCGACATCCGCGTCCACCATCATCTTGACGAGGTTTTCGAAACCGACCTCGGGAACCCAGCCAAGCTTGTTCTTTGCGTGGCTTGGATCGGAGAGGAGAAGGTCAACTTCGGCTGGACGGTAGAAAGCCGGATCGACAATCACATGCCGCTTCCAGTCGAGGCCGACATGGCCGAAGGCCAATTCGACGAACTCGCGGACGCTGTGGGTTTCGCCGGTCCCGACGACGAAGTCCTCGGCCTGGTCCTGCTGAAGCATAAGCCACATGGCGCGGACATAATCCCCGGCGAAGCCCCAGTCACGGCGGGCTTCGAGGTTGCCCAGACGAAGTTCCTTGGCGAGGCCAAGCTTGATCTTCGCGACGGCGTCGGTGATCTTGCGGGTCACGAATTCGATACCACGGCGTGGTGATTCGTGATTGAACAGAATACCCGAGCAAGCGTACATGTCGTAGCTTTCGCGGTAGTTCAGGGTGATGTAGTGACCGTATGCCTTGGCGACGGCGTAAGGCGAACGGGGATGAAAGCGGGTGGTTTCCCTTTGGGGGGTTTCGACCACCTTGCCATACATTTCGCTGGAGCTGGCCTGGTAAAAACGGGCCTTGGGACAAGTAAGGCGCATCGCTTCAAGGACGCGTGCCACACCCAGACCTGTCACTTCCCCGGTGAGAAGGGGCTGGCCGAACGAGGTCGGAACGAAGGATTGGGCGGCAAGATTGTAAATTTCGTCGGGTTTGTGCTTCGCGAAGATTTCGGTGAAAGAGCTTTGATCCAACAGGTCGCCCTGGGCCAACTCAACTTTGCCTTCGAGATGGGTAATTCGTTCCGTATTGGGGGTACTAAGTCGGCGAACCACACCGACTACTTTGTATCCCTGCTCCAGAAGGAGATCGGCCAGATAACTGCCGTCCTGTCCGGTGATGCCTGTGATTACCGCCGTCTTCCTTGCCGCCTGAGTCATTTTTTTTACTCCGTCCATGGAATGTGGGAGAGAATACCATGATCAAACAAGCAAATGCAAGCCGGATTTCATCCCGGACGGCCAACGCAAATTACTTGTTTCGGGCAATGTATTCGAGGCGCTGTTTGGCTTCCTCGACCCGACGCTGATCGGTATCGTGGGTGGTCACTTCCTTGAAGAGCTCGGTCGCCCGGTTCCGGTCGATGTTGTACTGTTCATACAACTTGGCGGCCCGCATGCGCCCCTCGGCCTGTTGCGGATTCCATTGAACCGACCTGTCATAGTAAAGCGCCGCGCGGTGAAATTGTTTGTAGGCCTTGCCCTCATAGAGCTCACCCAATTGGTAAGCGGTGTCGGAAATGCGATTGCTCGTGGGGTGCGCGGTGAGGATTTGTTGGAGAAGAATTTCCGCCCGACGCTGATTGTCGATATAGTCGGTTCCCCAGCCACGATCCTTGTAGGTCAACGCCCGGCGATAAAGTTCGTTGGCGTCGGGACTGTTTTGGGTTGCCATGGCTCCAAGGGAAACCGGGGGCACATCCAGTTCCAAAATATAAGGCTGCTTGGCGATCCTGTGGTACTGAATCAGCTCGTCCTGGGCCCACTTTGCCTTTTCCTGCTGGTTGGTTTGCAAATAGTAAAGCCGCAGGGATTCGAGACTGCGCTGGTATTCTTTTCGTGAGAGAAGGACCTTTTCCACGGCATCCGCGTCGCGTCCGAGGGGCTTGACCGCGCCGGAGGAAGGTGAGTTTGGGGGAGCGGTGGTCGCCGGGGCCGGAGTGCCCGCCGCGGGAGTGACGGTTCCTGATGGGGCGGGAGGAGCGGTCGGCGATGCGCCCGGTGCAGGCGTCGTTGTTGGAGCGGGGGATTGGCCCAAGATTTTTGTGACATGGAAAAAGGGCGCCACGCCAATCAGGGCCATAAGCCCCAAGGCGCTAATCCGGATTTGGTCGCGCAGTGCCATAGTTCTTTTCCCGGGTGAATGACGGCATTGTCGCTTTGAAAGGGCGAAAAAATCAAGACACATAGGCCCGGGCGTCCCAAACCAGCAAGAAAAACCAATCCGAAAAAGGGGGGCCGAAGGGATCCACAAAGGTCATTGTGACAAGTTGGGACAGGACTTTTTGCTTTCAAAACCCTAACGATTGACGGCCACGACGATTTTCGGGTATCACTTGCAAGGTGGAATCTCTCCGCTTGGTCCAAAACCAAATGGAGCCAGAGAACCATCCTGGCATCCCGGAAAGGGTAGCGTTTGATGAAGGTTTTGGTGGGAGTACGGTGTCTTATCCAACCCAAAACGGGGATTGGGCACTATACCGAGGAATTGTTGGGGGCAATGAGCCAATTGCCCGAAGCCCCAATGATGTCCCGGTTTCCAGGAAGCGGACTTCTTGGTTTGACCCGTTTGGGCCTGCACACAGCCAAAACCCTGAAATCCTGGACCAGGGGCCTTTTTTCGGGTAAACCCGCGCAAGGTCGCCTTGGGGCTTCCGGGGGACATCCCGGTTGGCTGGAAAAGGTTTATGACAAACTTCTTGAACGGGAATTGAACTCGGGCAAATACGACCTTTATCACGAACCCAACTATTTTGCCCATCCAACCTCCCTTCCCACCATCGTAACCGTTTGCGATCTTTCCGCCCTGATGCATCCGGATTGGCACCCGGCGGACAGGGTGCGTCGCCACGATCAGCTTTTCCGGTGGCTCGTGCCGAGTGGGGCCCATTTCCTGACCATTTCCGAATTTGTCAAAAACGAAATGATCCAGGTGCTGGGTATCGATTCCCGGCGAATCCATGTGACATGTTGCGGGGTCAGGGAGCATCTTCGCCCGTTGTCCAGGGAAGCCCTGGATGTCGGTCTCAAACGGCTGGGACTTCCCAAAGGGTATTTTCTTCATGTGGGAACCGTGGAACCCCGCAAGAATTTGGGGCTACTTTTGCGGGCATGGGCCGACCTGCCGATCAAACTCAGGTCCAGGCATCCGCTGGTTTTGGTGGGTGGAATTGGTTGGGAGGATGCTTCGACCCTCGACCTCCTTCACGACCTCAAACCCAA
>CAWUOD010000252.1:0-5429 GCA_963923115.1 uncultured Singulisphaera sp. | reverse complement strand
AACAAGTTGGATTTTCCCCGGTTTACAGCGCATTCCCCAAGAGGCCAGCCAAACTTGCCCTTTTAGGCAAAACTTCTCCAATCAACAACATTTGATCCCCTCAGGGTGGCCAAGCCGGTTTGGGGTCCCGCTGGGAGATCACACGGTTTTGACCTGGAAATCGCTGGCTTCCAGGAAACCCGGAAGAAAGAAAAGGAAGCCAAAACCCAATCTTGGCCCCTAAATTCCTCCCCACTCTCCCCCGGCATTCCTCCCTTATATAATTCCCATAAGTAAAAGTTCCCCAACCTTACCAAGGCAAGCGGGCTCATGATTGAGGCGAAACACCTAACCCACTACTACGGCGACTACCAAGCCGTCCGGGATGTGAGTTTTTCCGTGGGTGGAAAGACGGTTGTCGGCTTTCTCGGCCCTAATGGGGCTGGAAAATCGACCACGCTGCGAATTCTTGCAGGGTTTTTGATCCCCAGCTCCGGCCAAGCCAGCGTCGCCGGTTTTGATGTCGTGAAGCAGCCTATCGAGGTGCGCCGAAGGATCGGCTATCTGCCGGAAAACTGCCCCTTGTACCCCGGCATGAAAACCCTGGAATACCTACGCTTTCGCGCTGGTCTCAAGGGGATTCATGGTTCGGCGGCCAGTCGGCGAATCGAGGAAGTTGTCGGACGGTGTTGGCTGGAGGATGTGCGGGGCCAACTTGTGGGAACGCTTTCCCGTGGTTACCGCCAACGGGTGGGATTGGCGGATGCGCTGTTGGCGGATCCCCCGGTCCTCATTCTTGACGAGCCGACCGCCGGGCTGGACCCGACCCAAATCGTCGAAACACGCAAGCTGATCCGGGATCTGGGCCAGCGCCATACGGTGCTCTTCTCCTCCCACATCCTTTCCGAAGTCGAGAATACTTGCGACCGCGCGATCATTATCGCCCGTGGCCAGGTACTTGCGACCGGCACTCTGGAGGAGCTTTGTGTCGGTGGCCAAACCCTTGAGCAGCGCTTCCTGCGTCTTGTTGAAACCGCTACAACGGCCGCCTGATCCCAATCCCCGCCCCGATTCCACACCCCAACTAGCCATTCCCTGGAGCCAAACATGCAATCATCCGGCCAATTGCCGTTCATGCTGGCGGCGATCGTCCTTTTGGCCCTGGCGGCGATCGCCGTCCGGCTGGCCTTTGGATTGTTCGAGGCGCGCAGCCTGATCCGCCGGGAGTTCTTTGCCTATTTCACATCCCCTATCGCTTATGTGGTGATGGTTGTCTTTTTGGGGGTGACAGGAGCCCTTTTCGCCGGGGTTCTTGACCAGCTCACCGCCACCGGTCCCCGGGGCGTCGAATGGCCTGTTCGGGCCCTTTTTTCCGATCAACGCTTCTGGGTTGTCTTCGCGGCGCTTGCGCCTCTTTTGACAATGCGCCTCTTCGCGGAGGAGCGCGCTTCGGGAACCCTGGAGATGCTGATGACAAGCCCGCTTCGTGATTGGCAGCTTGTTCTTGCGAAGTTCACCGGATGCCTTTTGTTTTACACCGTCTTGTGGGTTCCCACCCTGCTTTACTTGCCGGCTCTTTTGGGCGTAAAGGCGGCCCTTCCCGATTCCATTCCCGGGGACCCGGCAGGATTTGGTTTTCTGGTGGGAGCGGGGATGACATTTCTTGGGCTGGTCATTCTCCTTTTCCCCGTGGGAACACTTTTGCGGACGCTCGGCCTTTTGGTGCTTGGGTCCGGCATAGGATTGGGGATCTGGGGCGGGGCGGTTCATTTTGGCGGCCAGGGACCCCACCTGGTCGAGGTCACCTCCATTGTCGATCCCTTTCCGGCTTTGAGCTTTTACCTGGGCATGTTTGCCGCCGGAGCCATGTTCCTCGCGATCGGGATCCTTGTTAGCAGCATGGTCCGTGACCAATTGGTCAGCGCGGTGGTCGCTTTGGCCATAGGCCTGCCTTTTGTGATGGCGGGCTTTGTCGGCACGCTGCCAGGGGCAGGCGGTGTCGGACCCTGGGTCCAATATCTCAGCGTTCCGGTGCACATGGATCAATTATTTGGCCGGGGCATCATAGATAGTCGCCCCTTGGTGCTTTACGCGAGTGTTACCGTGTTCTGTCTGTTCATGACAGTTCGCGGTGTGGAGGCAAGGCGATGGAGCTAACCGGCAAATCCCCCGATCCAAAAAATCAGGCCCCCAAAACACAGACCCGGGATCACCGCAGACTTTCCGGTCGTTGGTCGGGCCGGATGCTGTTTTTGCTGCGAATTCTGGGGATGGCGGGGCTCCTCGCGGCCAGCTCCTCCGTGGTGGTGCTCAACCCCGCCGACCTGGGTGCCGCGTTTGAAACCACGCGATCAAGCCTTGTCAAACTCGCCACGGGCGAAGCGATCAGCACCGTTGCCCAGGTCCTGATCGGAGGATTGGCGATTGCGGCGGTAGCACTTTTGGTGGAAATCCTGCGGGGCCTTTTCCAAACCCTGTCGGGGCGAAGCGGCAATGGCTTGCCACGCCTGGTCGAATTGTCCCTTGCCCTTGGCATACTGGGCGGGATCAACTGGATCGGTTTCGAATTCCATTCCCGCCACGATGGAACCCGTGGTTCGCTTTTCACCCTTCCGCCCTCACTTGCCGAGCCCCTTTCGCGTCTCCAGGGGAACACGCGGGTTGTGGTGCTCCAGCGACATCGGACGCTGGCTGGGCTTTCCGATCGCCCCGATCGCTGGGACCTGGCCGCCGAAAGGAAGATTGTCGAGAAGGTGAACGACCTGGCCCGACTGCTGCGTGAGGCTGGTCCCGGATCGCTTAAGGTGGACATTCTTGATGTCGAGGACGAGGACTATGAAAAGCGGCTGAACACTCTCACAAAAAGCTCGCCCAAACTCCGCCAGGCGATTGAGGCGGCCCCTGAAAACAGCATCTTTTTTCATGGTTCAGGCGGCAAGGATTCAGAGGGGAAGCCAGTCGAATTTTTGCAGCAGCTTGGATTCGCCGAATTTTTGCGCCTCGACAAAACCGCTTCCCAAGAATTTGACAACGATCGTGGAAACCTGGTGCTTTTGCCCCAGGGGGTTCCCGGCGAAAGCACTTTGGAAACCGGACCTCCTGGCGCGGCGCCTTTTGTGCGACGGCTGCTCAACCTCCAGGAAAGGCAACCACGAATCGCCATCGGCGTGATCGACGAATGGCTTTCCACCAAGGGTGTCGACGCCTATGGTCTTTCAGGTCTGCGCAAATCCCTCACCGAGCGGGGCTTTGATGTCCGCGATCTGGTTCTCAAAAAGATAAGGGCGCGCCCCGCGGCGCCGGTTGTTTACACCTTTGATGAGAGTCGTCTGGACCGGATCGAGGCACGCCAGCAGCGGCTGCAAATCGCGCTTAAAAACCGTGAAAAAGCGGAAAAGCAGGTAAAAGAGGTCCGCCAGCTTTGGAAAGATCGCCCCCTCGTCGAACTGGAGCGGGCATACGCCCAGGTTTTGCGCGGCAGGCGCCTGAGCGAGGCCAATCGCACCGCCCAAATTGAGGAATTCGACTTTGCACTTGAGGCGTTGGCGGATGCCGCCAAGCGGGATCAAAAGCTGGCCGAGGAGGTCGCGAAAGAGCGCGCCACGATTGACGAGGACTCGGTTGCCGAGCAGCGGAGGATGAGCGACCTACAAGGGAAACTGTCCTATCTTTTGGCGGATGTAGACTTGTTGATCCTTCCAAGGCCAACGCTTAGCGATGTGATCACCGATGATAAAAACCTGCCGGGTTGGCTGCATAGCCTCGACGCGGAACAGGTTTCCGCGGTGAAGGACTTTTTGAAACGGGGCAGGCCCATCCTTGTCGCGTCCGGACCCACGACGGAAATGCCCGATGCTGGTCCACCGCCTCCGGGATTTGTCACTCCCGATGGAATCGACAACCTCCTGACGGAAGTTGGTTTCCGCCTTGGCAAGCAGACCATACTTTTCGATGTGGAGGCTGAGGCCTTTGGAGAACAAATGGGCGGAGTGCTCACCGGTGGGACAGGCGTCCAGGTGCCCCCCCTTGTCAGCTCCTGGAAGTCTGGAATTGGCCGCCCCGCCGGCATGACCCCCAAATACCTGGGGGACCAGGGACTGCCTCCCCATCCGATTCGGGCCAGCCAGGAATTGGCCGCCCGAAGCCTCGGGAAGGACCGGAAGCCACAGATCCGTTTGCGACACCCCAGGCCCGTCTATTTCGAGGCGGCGGAAAATGCCCGGCCTCTCGCGTTTGATCCCGACATCATGATGACCTCGGCCGATTCATGGAACGAGGATCGACCCTTCCCGACAGCCGAAAGAGTCCCATCTTTTGAGGCGGGCAAGGATGGCAAGGACGATCCGGCAAAAGGAACCATTGATGCCCGCCGCCGTGGTCCTTTCCCCGTGGGCGCCGCTGTGGAGGCCACGCTGCCTCCCAACTGGTTTGGACCGGGAGAGCGCAACCCGGGCCCCGTGAGGATGGGAGTGCTTGGGGAATCGTGGTTTTTGGTGGGGCCCGATCTCGGTCCCTATCGGGAGCGGCTTGCGCTCGACACAATCAACTGGCTCATGGGGCGCGACGATTCCCTCGCCCGACCCAGCGAGCCCTGGACCTTCCCGAGGATCGAGATGGAGGAAGCCCGGCGCGACCTTTGGCGCTGGGGCATGGAGCTGGGATTGCCCGTGCTTATTGCCTTCGCGGGCGTGGTAGTCCTGTTGACCAGGCGGCTGAGATAGCCCCTTTTCACGATCCTCTTTGGTGCATTTTGGAGCAGCCGTCATGAATTGGGGAAGACCCGCCGCACTCGCCTTCCTTGCCGCAGCCGTTTTTGGCCTCGGTTGGATCCTCGTCAGGAACCGGGGCACCGGGCCCGTCGAGGAGCACCCCCTGAGTGTCTCCGAAGCCGAGATCGCCCGGATCAGGATGACCTTTGGCGATTCGGAAATCGTCCTCGATTCGCCCAAACCAGGCGAATGGACCCTTCCGGGAAACTGGCCCGTCAGGCAAACCGAGGCGCGCGAATTGGCAAGGACCCTCTCCCTGGGGGATTCGCGATTCGAGCCGGAACCCATCCACACCGAAAAGGGTTGGAGCGAACTTGGCCTCGACAAGCCGGCCATCATCGCCGAACTCCCCCGCCGCGAAGGCGGACGCGTGCTCAAAATCGCTTTGGGACAACCCTCGCCAAACGAGGGGTCCAACCGGTTTTCCCTGGCCACCTATGCCAGGATCAATGATGGGGACAAGGCTTGGCGGCTGGCTCCCGGCCTGATCGATCAGCTAAGCCGTCCACTTGACTATTACCGTCAGAGGCGACTCTTCGCTGGCACCCGTCCCCCTCGCGATCCTGATGCCGGGGTTCCACGACCCGGCGATCCGATTCGCAAGGAGCAGCTTGCCGGCAAGGAAATCATCCTTGAACAACAAGCGGGCGTGAAAACCCGACTGGTTCGCAAGGGGGAAGG
>CAWUOD010000251.1:0-5450 GCA_963923115.1 uncultured Singulisphaera sp. | reverse complement strand
CCAAAGGCTATTTACGCCTGATTGATCAAACTCTTCTTCCATCGCGATTAGAGGAGATTGATCTTCGAGATATTGAATCCATTTTTGAGGCAATCGTTTCCCTTAGGGTTCGCGGAGCGCCAGCCATCGGCATTGCGGGAGCGTTTGGCCTTTTGGTAGGCACGCGTGATGAAACCTCGGCCGAATCATTTCAGGAAAAGCTAAAGGGCTCCGCAATCAGACTCAATTCCAGCCGTCCCACCGCCGTAAACCTCTCGTGGGCAATTGGCAGGATGCTCAACCATTTTGATAAATGCGTATCTCGGTCACCTTTTGAAGAATGGCAAAGCCTGCTGCTCCAGGAAGCCTTGCGAATACAATCCGAAGACCACGAAATGTGCCGGGCAATAGGCGACCATGGCCAGGAACTCATCAAAGACGGATTCGGCGTCCTAACGCACTGCAATGCCGGAGGGTTGGCTACAGCCGCGTACGGAACCGCCCTTGCTGTTATGTACCGCGCCCATGAAAAGGGTCGCCATTTTCGTGTTTTTGCCGATGAAACCCGCCCATTACTCCAGGGTGCAAGACTCACGGCATGGGAACTATCCCAAGCCGGGATCCCCGTTACCCTCATCTGCGACAATATGGCCGCACAGGTAATGAAAGAGGATAAGATACAAATGGTAATTGTTGGAGCGGACCGAATAGCAGCTAATGGGGATACCGCCAACAAAATCGGTACCTATGGGGTGGCCTGCCTCGCCCGGGCCCACAACATTCCATTTTATGTTGCCGCACCGTCTTCCACTTTCGACCTTACCTTGCCCAACGGATCCGGAATTCCCATCGAGCAACGAAAATCCGCCGAGGTCTCCTGTTTCCAAGGTTTTCAAAGCGCCCCTTTGGAAATCGATGTGTACAATCCCGCATTTGATGTGACCCCGTCGGAATTTATTCGAGGAATCATCACCGAAAAAGGGCGGATTGAACCGGTCAATAAGGACAATATTGCCCGGGTACTGGCTGGAAATTAATGTGCCCGGCCAATTTTTGGCCATAAGATACCGTCATAGTTAATGCGGATTTGAAACCGCAATCTTTCGCGAGGAACCTACCCATGTTTCGCAGGATATCATTTGTTTTGTCCGCGGCCCTTATTTGTATTTCTGGTGCAAGCGCCCAGGAATGGGGCACTCTGAGCGGACAGGTCCTTTGGGCGGATTCTACCCTCCCCCAGGCAGGTAAAGCCAATGTCAACAAGGACCAGGATCATTGCCTCTCCAAGGGCGACATTGAATCCGAAAAGTTTGTTGTCAATCCCAAGAACAAGGGCGTTCGCTGGGTGGTCGTATGGTTGACCGACTCAAAGGATCCCAAGGCCAAAGTTCCGGTTCACCCCAGTCTCGAAAAGATCACGGAACTGGAAGTCTCCATTGACCAGCCCTGCTGCAAGTTTGAACCCCATGTCCTGGGCCTTCGTGAAGGACAAACTCTTGTTACCAAAAACAGTTCACCGATCACCCATAATGTGAGCATTATCAGCACCGGCAAAAACCCCAACACCAATCAGATTGTTCCTGCCGGAAAGGAAGTCAAGGTACCCGATTGGTTCCAGGGTCGCACCCCAAGCCGCGTTGAATGCACCATTCACCCCTGGATGGGGGCTTATGTTTGGACTTTCGCAACTCCCTATTTTGCGGTAACCGATGCAGATGGAAAATTCACCCTCAAAAACGCACCGGCGGGTGAATTCAACTTGGTGATTTGGCAAGAGGAAACTGGTTTTGTGAAAGGTGGTCGCAACGGTATCCCTGTGAAGATCAAGGCAGGGGAAACCTCCGACGTTCAGGTGGATCTGAAACCCAACAAATAGGCCGACTCACAATCCAAGGCAAAAAAAAGAGCCTCTGAAATAATTCAGGGGCTTTTTTTATGACTTTTAAAGCATCCAAAAGTAAAGGGTTTGGTTTCCCGAAAAATTCCAGGAAGCAAACCGTTATACCCTTTGAGACTGGGACTTTCTTAGAGCGGCAGCCACAAATGCGTTGAACAGAGGGTGGCTTTGAGTCGGTTTGGATTTGAATTCCGGATGAAACTGGACCGCTAAAAACCAAGGATGTGATGGAATTTCCACAATTTCAACAAGTTTTGAATCCGGACTTAAACCAGTAAACACCATTCCCAGTTTTTCAAAGGTCTCACGGTAGTCATTATTAAATTCATACCTGTGTCGATGCCGCTCCAAAATCAAATCACTTCCAAAAGCCTCCCTGGCCCGGGAAGGCGTCTTTAGGGCGCAAGGATAACTGCCAAGGCGCATAGTTCCGCCCAGGTTCGTAATCGACTGCTGGGCGTCCAAAAGACAAACAACCGGATGCGGTGAGTCCGGATCGATTTCTGTTGAGTTTGCCCGATCAAGGTTCGCCACATTTCGGGCGAATTCAATCACTGCGCATTGGAGACCAAGGCAAATGCCAAAAAACGGAACACCCCTCTCCCTGGCGAACCGAATGGCCTCAACCTTTCCGTTAATACCTCTGTAACCGAACCCACCGGGAACAAGTATGCCGTCAAGGCCAGCCAAAGCGGCCTCAGGTCCATTATTTTCCAACTCTTCCGCCTCAATCTTGCGAATAAGAATGCGAGTCGAATTGGAGATCCCAGCATGGTCCAAAGACTCGTAGATAGACTTGTACGCGTCTTTATATTCGATGTATTTGCCAACCACTCCTATGCAGACTTCGTGCGTGGGGTTGCGTAATTTATGTAGCATGCCATGCCACTCGGAAAGGTCGAGTGGACGCGCTTTGGCCAGTCCCAATTTCTGAACTATCAGCTCATCCAGTTTGTTTTCCGTTAGACTCAAAGGCACTTCATATATGGAAAACTCTTTGTCCCTTTCTTCGATAACCGCCTGGGTTTCCACATTACAGAAAAGCCCGATCTTTTCTTTCATTCCCTTGGTCATTTCCCGCTCGGTACGGCAAATGAGGATATCCGGTTGAATGCCAATTTGACGAAGCTGTCCGACGCTATGTTGGGTCGGCTTGGTTTTTGCCTCGCCCGCCGCTTTCAGATAGGGAATCAGGGTGAGGTGAACATAGAGGCAATTGTGCTTGCCCACATCCAGCGCAAATTGGCGAATTGCTTCCAGAAATGGAAGGCCTTCTATGTCGCCTACCGTTCCGCCAATTTCGGTGATGACTACATCAACATCTTCGCGCGCGACTAGGTGGATCGCCTCCTTGATCTCATCCGTCACATGGGGAATCACCTGGACCGTATGACCAAGGTATTCGCCTTTACGCTCTTTTTGAATTACTTTTTGGTAAATCCGCCCCGTTGTAAAATTACAGTCGCGATTTAGGGGCGCGTTTGTAAACCTCTCATAGTGACCCAAATCGAGATCGGTTTCCGCCCCATCATCCAACACATATACCTCACCGTGCTGGTAAGGGCTCATTGTGCCCGGGTCAACATTTATGTAGGGATCAAATTTCTGAATGCGGACCCTCAGGCCCCTTTTTTCCAAAAGCAAGCCAACCGAGGCGCTCGTCAGGCCTTTTCCCAAAGAACTAACCACGCCGCCCGTTACGAAAATGTGTTTTGCCATAAATGGCATTTTCGCAAATTGGCTGGAACTCGACTAGGTCTTTAGTCTACGTATCGTGGCGATTGCCAATCCTTCAAAACAAAATGGCCGATTTTGCCGCAAAAACCATCACGCCGCCTTTGCAACGGATGAATTTTTTGCGCCAAGACAAAATTCCACAAAGGCCTGATATTCCTCTGGGGTATCGATTCCCAGTCCTTTGTGAATTACTTTCCCAACCATTAGGGGAACTCCGTGCGCCAGAACCCTCAGTTGCTCAAGCTTTTCGGCCTGCTCAAGGGGATGGGGAGTCATTTTGCTTATTCCCATAAGGAAATCTTTCCTGTACCCATAAAGACCAATGTGCTGCCATGCACGAATTGGCTCGGAACCAAATGCGGGAGAACCATCACGGTAATAAGGAATTGGACTACGACTGAAATAAAGGGCCCGCCCAGTTTCATCCATCACCACTTTGACGCAATTAGGGTTCCTGTAGGCTTCATCGCTGGAAATCGGAGTGGCTAAAGTTGCCATTGGGGAATCGGGATTCTTCTCCAATAGATCAAAAAGCAGGTCCAGGGCACCAGGATCAATTTGGGGCTCATCGCCCTGAAGGTTAACAATCAATTGGCAATCAATGCCAAACGCCACTTCAGCAACCCGATCCGTGCCGGATGGATGGTCTGCCCGTGTCATTATTGCCTCGGCCCCAAAACTTTTGGCAGCGGCCATTATTCGCTCATCGTCAGTCGCTACCACAACTCGGTCCGCGCGCTTGGAACGGCATGCCAGTTCATAGACATGCTGAATCAGGAATTTTCCGGTATCCTTTAGAAGAGGCTTCTCAGGCAAACGGGTAGATGCAAGCCTGGCGGGTATAACAATCAAACGGCTCATGAAAGACCTCCTTGTCCCCAAGCTGCCAATTTGAACATCCAAGCCCAATCCGGTGCAAGTCTAATGCAAAAAAACGATCAAATGCAGGAACCACTTCACCCGGTAATCCTTGACACGCTTGTAATTGTGGCCCACCCCGATGATGCGGAAATCAGCGTGGGAGGCACCATTTTGGCACTCAAAAAAGCAGGGCAAAAGGTAGGAGTAATCGACCTGACAAATGGTGAACCCACACCATTTGGAAGCCCGGAAATTCGCGCTCTCGAGACAGCCGAGGCAACGAAAATCCTAAATCTGGATTTCAGGGCCAATTTGGGTCTTCCCAATCGTGCCATTGAGCCCACTTTGGAGGCCCGCGCCACATTGGCAGGATGGATTCGCAAACTCAAGCCAAAGCTACTAATCACCCATCATTGGGAAGACTCTCACCCTGACCATGTCGCTGCATCCTCTTTGGTGGATGCAGCCCGATTTTGGGGCAAACTTTCCAAAACTTCCCTTCCCGGATCGCCTCATCACGCCAAATTTGTGCTTTACGCCCCAAGCATTCACCTAAGGCAAGTCACAAAACCTGACATTGTAATTGACATCAGTCCTTATTTGGAAACCAAAATGGCCGCCTGCCGAGCCTATTATTCGCAGTTGGTGCAAGGGCGCCCGGAAGGAGCTTTTGGTCCCCTGGGGGATATTCAGGCCCAGGCAAGATTTTGGGGATGGGCAATCCAGGCACAATATGGCGAACCCCTGTTTTCCCGAGAGGCGCTGGGGATTGAGCACCCGGGACTCCTAACCAACCCATCATTTAACCCAATCGCAACTACATTCAAGGTGTAAGGATAATAACGATTACCCTTTTGGTGATTAATCGAGATTCGCCCCTCAGCGTCCGATAACTCCGGATTCAAGCCGATTCTTTCCTAGAGGAGCTTTTGGCTTGGCCTGGAGATGTACATTTGAAGACGGCAATGGCCGAGTT
>CAWUOD010000250.1:0-5463 GCA_963923115.1 uncultured Singulisphaera sp. | reverse complement strand
GGTCGCCGCGACGAAAAAAACAAAAAAATCGCGCTTGCGGTGGCCGGAATCAACCGGATCAACGAGGTGGATGATGCCGTGGTGGCATCGACATCCCGGGAATCCCTCGCATATCGTGACCGCAAGATAAGCATGCCACCGTTGGCAACCATCCAGACTCTACGACTATTCGGGCCTGGCTCAAAGGATCCGGTCACACTCCAAAAGGACAAGGAATCCTGGAAGCTGACCAACCCCGCGGCGACAGCGGTCGATGAGGGTCTTGTCAGCCAATTGACCAGCGCCCTTTCATCCCTCGAGGCGGCGGACTGGATTCGGGAATCCGCCGACAAACCCGCCCTGGAAAAGGAATTTGGTTTGGGAGAAACCGGATCTCGTGTGGAGATTGTGACGGCGCCCGAGGCCGACAAACCCGGCGTCACCACGGTGTTGTTCGTGGGTCGCGCCCGTCCCTCCACAAAAAAGGAGACTCCACCACCCGGTCCGGGACAACCACCAGAACCCGCCGAAAAACCATCGTTTTATGCCCAAATTGGCGGCCGTCCCGAGGTGTTCACCCTTGGCGGGGATTTGCAATCGCAAATCGCCCGGCCAGTTCTCGCGTGGCTGCCCCGCAGTCCCCTCGGTCTTAACGCCGATGATCTGGCCAGCCTGAAGATCCTCAAACCGGGCCAACCTGCTGTTCTTTTGGTGAAAAAGGGGCCCGGTCCGGTCGCCCCTGACCAACCTGTCAAGACCATTTGGAAATTGAAGGAGCCGTTCGACACGGACCTTGTCTCCGCCAAATCCGATCCTCTTTTGGGTGGTCTTGCCGGTCTTAAAGTGGACTCCTACGAGGCCCTCAAAACGGAACCAGGCAAGGACCTTGGATTGGGCGAAAAAGCAACCAGGGTTGTCATGTCCATCAAGGACAAACCCGAGTTGACGCTCGAAATCGGCGAGGCCAGGGGCCCTTCAAGGGTTGCACGGGTCGCGGGCCAGGCGCCTGTGTTCCTCCTCCCCGCCGAATTGGCGAAAAACATCGAGGCAGCCCCGTTGGGCTTGTTGGAAAATGTGGCTTTGGCCATCGACACGACCCGTGTCGAATCTGTCCGATTCAGCCTTCCGGGAGGCGACCATCAGCTTGCCCGGTTGGCCGGAGGCGCGCAAACCGGATCGGGAAGCGGTTGGGTTGTGCGCTCCAGGGAAGGCGAAATGCCCGCCGACACCGAGGCGATTTCGACCCTTTTGGGAACCCTTTTCAATCTCCGGGGTGGAAGATTCATTGCTTACGGATCCAGGGTCGACCTGAAAGCCTATGGCTTGGACAAGCCGGGTATCAAGGTCGTTGTTCGCCTGAAATCCGCCGATCAGCCACTTGGCGCTCCAAAACCCGGAAATGTTTCCGGAACCGAGGAGCACACAATCGAAATCGGCAGCCCCATTTCCGGGGAACCGGGATCGTTTCACGCCCGTATTGACGCCAGACAGGGCGTGATGGTCCTTGGCCCTGATATTGTTCGCGCGTTCGAACGCAAACCCCTCGACCTTGTCGACCGGATCCTTGTCCGGATCGACCCAAATCCGATCCGCAAATTCCGCATTATTCGCGGGGCGGAGACCGTTGAAATCGTTCGCGATGGCGATGCATGGAAACAGACCAGGCCGATCGCCTTCAATGCCGACAATCTTGTTGTCCAGGATTGGCTGGCCGATATCGCCCGACTTCGGTCGGAGCAGGTGGTCGCGTTCAAACCTGCGGATTCCAAGGCCCTTGGGCTTGATCCCGCCCAGGGACTTGTCGAATGGGAGATCAGCGGCCCGGACGGCAAACCCCAAATCCAGCGAATCCAACTTGGCAAGGAGGAGCAGAAAGGACGCCTTGCCCGGCTTGAGGGGTCGGGAACCGTGGGGCGCCTTTCCGAAAGACTCACTCTTGCTTTTTCCCCGAGGCCTATCTGGTTCAAGGATAGAAGCATAGGCGCGCTGGGAATTTCCGTTGGGGCGTTTGATGGCGCCAAATGGGAGCGTGGTCCCCGCAAGCTTCTCCTCTCCCGGCAGGGACCCTTCTGGAAAATGAACGAGCCGGTTCAAGCCGAGGTGGATGCCGACGGCCTGGCGCGGATCGCCTCGAATTTGGCGAAGTTGAGCGTGTCCGAATGGATATCGGATAAAGCGACTCCGGAAAAACTCAAGGAGTATGGGTTGGACAAGCCTTTTGGCTCGTGGACCCTGACCCTTGCCGGAAAACCTGTTCTGGAACTGCAACTGGGTAATCGGTTGGCCGATGGACGAATCCACGGAAAACTTGCTGGCAAGGACCCCGTGTTTCTGCTTGACCTGGCAGTGGCCGAGCGCCTTTTGGGTGAGGTCCGTTCCCAGCGCAATGTCTTCGAGCCGCCTGTGGATGCCTTGGCGATCGACTCGGTTCGCTGGACTTCCCGATCCGCCGGAACCACTCATCTGGTTCGCAAGGGGGATGCCTGGGAAATCGCTGGCAAACCCGGGATCAAATTGGTGACCGAAACTGTCAATGACACACTTGGGGCGTTCGCTTCGCTTAGACTTGAACGCTATGCCACCGACAAAGCAGGCGATCCAAAACTCTTCGGTCTCGACCCGGCCGAGATGGTGATCGAAATCGCAAGTCGCTCCGGGACCCGGACCCTGAAAATCGGCACAGCCGAGGAGGGCTCCCCCCGGCGGTTTGCTGTTGCCGACAAAACCGGCCCCGGTGAAATCCTTGTCCTGGGTCAAGCCGACCTGGAGCGACTCCTCCGCACTCCGGCCCAACTGGCCAAACCACTTCCACCATCCGTTGGAAGCAACCTCAAATTGGCTCCCCTCGATCCCGTGGGTGGCAACTAGTTCGGGACGGTTTTCGCCTTCCAACTGCCGCCCCGGGCGGTTCGTTATGGCCTTGCCTGGAAAGCTGGCGGTGGTCCCGCCAGCTTTATTGGTCATGATTGCGGTCTATTCGGGATGCAAGTCGCTTGATTTTTGAAAATGTTAAAATAGATAATTTAGTCAAAGAATGTCCCACCTTGCGCCCAATCCGCCCCAAATGTTATGCAGATGGTTTCAATATCGTTAGGTGGTCTGCAAAAGGATTTGGGTGCGCAGGACAGTGGCCAACTTTGGACAAACTCAAAATGCCTGGTTTCGGATTTCCGGAACGGGTTGGCCATTTGTATTGGCTTTGGCTTTTTTGGTTGGTGCAGGATGCCAAAGTATCGGTGTCAAAAGATTAAGCAAAGAGGCGGCATATCCGTCCAGGTATGAGGTCCTTGGAGTCGCGGGAAGCCATTACAATAGCCTCAGCGAACGGACCAAACAGACGCTTCGCGAAAGCGATCTGGCAAAAATGTATTCGAAATCGCCCGCTGGTGCCGCCCGGGCCCTTCACGATGAAGTCCTGGTTGATCCGACCGGCGACAAACTATTTGCTTTGTCGGAAATCCATTCCCGGTTGGCTTTGTCCATGGGAAAACTTCGCAAAACCGAAGCAATGGGGCATCACTACCTTGCGGCCGGTTATGCCTTCCATTTTTTGATGGCTCAAACCGGACATATCGATCCCTCGGGAGACGCTGTTTCAACCCAGGACGACGGTGGCACCAAAAGGCAACTTCTCCAACCCCAGGACATCTACGATCCCCGGTTTATCAATGCCTGCGAGCTATACAACAAAAACCTGGCCCAGATGGTCCGTGAAATCGACCAGAAAACCTGGCAACTCAAGGTGCGAACGGAAGCGAACCCGATCAACCTGCCCCTGGTTTCCAGACATCCGCGGGTATCCAACGCCAATCTGACAAGGATGACACCCTGCCAGGAACTCAGGGTTATCGGGATCGAAACCCATCACCGTAACTACGGTTTGGGTGTGCCTGTTGTTTTGCAATCCAATCAAAAATCACCATCCCATTTCCCAAATATTCACATCGGCCAGAGCCTTTTGGCCGGAACCGCTTTTATCCGCTATCCGGACCGGATTTGCGATCTTCGTCTTGACCGGCCGGCGGCGATTGAGCTCAAGGATCCATTGGATGAGCCCAACATCCAGATCAGCGGAAGGACCATTCCGCTCGAGGCGGACACCACGACCGTTCTGGCCTCCACCCTTGCCAAATCGGGACTGGAAGGGCTCGACTATGTGGGATTTCTCGCGGCCAACAGGATTGGCGAGAGATATGGGCTTTATCTTCTACAGCCCTATCAAAAAGGGAAAATTCCAGTCGTGCTTGTCCATGGTTTGCTTTCGAGCCCGATCACCTGGACTCCCCTTGTAAACGACCTGATGGCGGACCCGGATTTTCGCGAAAAATACCAGATTTGGGCTTATTTTTATCCAACGGCCCTTCCGTTCATCATGCCCGCAGCCGATCTTCGGGACAAGCTTCTGGTCACGCGTAATCAGGTCGACCCCGAAATGGAGGACAAGGCGCTCGACAACATGGTCCTTGTCGGGCACAGCATGGGCGGACTGATTAGCCGAATGCTGACGGTGGACAGCGGCGGAGAGTTTTGGCACAAGGTCAGCCCGGTTGCTTTTCAGGACCTCAACTTTCCCAACGAACAGGACAAGCGGGAAGTGGAACGCCTCTTCTTCTTTGAAAAACATCCGCTGGTCAAGCGGGCCATATTTTGCGCCGCCCCATTTGGGGGATCCTCTTTGAGCCCCTCGCCCCTTGGGAAGCTCGCGGCTTCCATCCCAATGTTGCCCAGTCAGGTTCGCGATTTGGGTGGTATGCTATCCAAACTCGACCCGTCCCTCCACAAAAGGCTGGGAAACGGACATGTTCCAACCTCGGTAGAGCTTTTAAATCCGAAATCTCCCATTCTTGGGGCATTGGCCAAAACCAGGCCCGACGGGGTCCGCTGGCACACGATTGCCGGCAAGGAGCCCGGACACTTTGGACCAATTTATAGCGCGCTACTGGAGCTGAACAAAAATGACACCGGAGATGGCGTCGTTGGTCTGCAAAGCGCGACCCTGGTCGAATCGGAAAGTCGAGTGATTGTTCCGGCGGGGCACACCACCGTTCATCAACACCCCTTGGCGGTAAGGGAAATCAAACGAATCCTCATGGATCATGCCGCCGAGTGCGCGATCGGGCCCACGGACAAGCCGTTGCCGCCCCCGATCCAATCCCGACCCCGACCTGTTGTGCCAGTTGTGCCTGTTCCCGCCGAACCTTCGAAACCAGGCGGAATCGCCGGCAGGTGACAACCCCGGCACTAGCGTCCGGCCCGGCACTAGCGTCCGGATTGGATCGTTGATCTGGATAGGGGCACCGCGCCCGGGTGCCTTCGGCGCTGTCCCGCTTTTTGCGCGAGCGCGACCAAACCTTCCATTTCATAACCCGAGGCAAGGCACCACGCCCTTGGGCCCGTCGAGACAAATGAAAGCGCTTTGTCAAACCCTGGTATGTCCAAAAACTTGTCGTGCCGATGTCGCTCCCGACCCATGATCGAATCAAG
>CAWUOD010000249.1:0-5472 GCA_963923115.1 uncultured Singulisphaera sp. | reverse complement strand
TGGCACACAACGGGGAACAAAGCTGGAACCGCAAACGCTCGGACATGAGAAACCTGGTCGAATTTACCTCAAGGCAGGTCTTTGAGGGGCTTCCACTTGCATGGCAAGTGTTCGATACCAGCCGCGTGGATCTGGAAACACAGGACAGGATTCGCGCCGTGGCCGGGGAACTCCTCCAAAGCCCGATTGTCTGGTTTAACGGCCACGATCGCGTCCCCGGAGGCAGCCAAGTCAACCTTCTCAAGGAATATGTAGCCAATGGCGGTTTCATCGTCGCGGAGGCTTGTTGTGGCAGCCCGCAATTTGATGTGGAATTTCGTCGGCTGGTGAAGGAGCTATTTCCGGACAATGAATTGATCCGGTTGCCTGACGGGCATCCCATCTGGACCGCCTCGGGAAAATTTCTGGTCGATCCCGCCGAATTCCCGCTTTATGGGATTTCCCAAGGCTGCAAGACCGTTCTGGTTTACAGCCCCAAGCCCATTGCAGGCTATTGGGAAGAAAACCGATTTGCGGATGGCCGTGGACGCGAGGCCTTCCGTCTTGGCGCAAATATTATCGCCTACGCCACAGGTATGGAAGCTCCCAAACCTCGTCTTACCGAGGTCGAGGTGTTCAAGCCCGAAGAACGAACCCAGGTACGCAGGGGTTTTTTGCGTGTTGGCCAAATCAAGCACTCAGGGGATTGGCAACCCGCACCCCGTGCCATGAACAAACTCATGGAGGTCGCCCGCAAGGAAGGCCTGGATGTGGTGCTTCAGCCCAAGCCGGTCAGCCTTGCCGATCCCAATCTTTTTGATTTCAAATTTCTCTATCTTCATGGCAGAACAACCTTTCAGTTTTCCCAGGAAAACCTGACCCAGCTCAAGTTCGTTCTGGAAAATGGCGGAACACTTCTCTCGGATGCGTGTTGTGGTGCAAAACCGTTTGATCAATCTTTCCGGGCCATGGTGACCAGCATGTTCGCGGACGCCCCCGCAGGCGCCAAACCCAAATTGGAACCGATACCCCCGGGAGATGAGCTTTTTTCCGCGGAGCTCAATGGAAAAGCGGTTGACAAAATCCGCCTCAGACGAGAATCCCAGGCAGGCCAGCCCACCGATGCGGAATACAAATTGGGGCAACCCCGGTTTGAGGGAGTGAAGATCAATGGTCGATGGGCGATTATTTACAGCCAATACGATTTGGGCTGCGCCCTGGAGAAAAACAAGGGGTCCGATTGCGTGGGATATGATCACGAAAGCGCTGTATCCCTTGCAAAGGCAGCCCTCTTTTATTCTTTGAGGCGATAAAGTTACTCCCTTGGTAGCCCAGACGCATACAATGGGTATTTGAATCAATATTGGCAAATCAATCGGATCCCATGGCGACCATTTCCACCGTTTCACAGACGCTTGTTGAGGGATATCCCGTAATCCGGGGAAAAGTCCGCGATATTTACGACCTTGGAGACAAGGTTTTGCTGGTGGCGACCGACCGCATTAGCGCTTTTGACTACATCCTTCCCAATCCGATACCGGACAAGGGGCGGGTTCTCACGGGTTTGACCTCTTTTTGGATGAATTATCTTCAGCGGGAAACTGGCTTGGTGCATGGCCTGATTTCAACCAGCCTGGAAGATTGTCCGGAAGCGTTTCGTGACCCCAAACACGATTTGAACGGGCGCATTTGCCTGATGAAAAAGCTTCCAGTGGTCCAGGTGGAGTGCGTCGCGAGGGGATATCTGGCCGGGTCCGGGCACAAGGAATACCTCGCCACCGGCGCTGTGTGCGGTAATGTTCTACCCTCCGGGTTAAAATTGGCGGATCGTCTGCCCGAGGTCATTTTTACCCCCGCAACAAAAGCCGCATCCGGTCATGATGAAAACATTCCGATGTCCCGGGTTGTTGAATTGATCGGGGAAGAAACCGCGATGGCCTTGAAGCAAACCACACTTGCAATCTTTGCCCAAGGGTCAAAAATGGCGGAGTCTCGGGGACTTATTCTTGCGGACACGAAATTTGAGTTCGGCCTTGAGGGAAACCGGGTGGTTTTAGTCGACGAAGTGCTTACGCCTGATAGTTCCCGCTATTGGGAAGGAAGCAAATGGAGGCCAGGAATTAGCCCGCCATCGTTTGACAAACAGTTCGTGCGGGATTGGCTTGAAGCGTCAGGTTGGGACAAAAATTCCCCTCCTCCACAACTTCCCCCCGAAATTATCCAGAAAACACGGGATCGCTATGTGGAAGCTTTTGAACGAATCACCGGCCGGGGATTTATCGGGCAAGTTGGTTCCTGGAATTTTTAAACCAGTTTTCCCGGCGGGATTTGAACTGCGACGGACACGCCACCAGCGCAGATTTTTGCGGTTTTGATAACGAGAAAGCAATGCATTCCGAAAACCGGGACTCGGCCGAAAATCAAACCACCGATACAGCAACGGAATGCCAGGGCACCGATCCCCTGGTTAGTGGATCTGAAACGCGGGAGGAATGTCCTGAAATTCCACAACCACTTTTCCTAAACGAGCCCCAGGTTCCAAATGAGATGGAACCAACCAGTTCGGAAGCCTTGGCCCAAAGTGTTAAAATCCCTGCACTTGAGGCAACTACACACGAGATTGCCATCGATGGACAAGGGGAAAATCAACCCTATTTTTCGTTTGACAAGGGCAACGAATCGTCCCCCCAAACCTCGCATCTTTCCAGAACAACCAGCCCTAACCAGGGATCGATCCAGGTACTGGTGATTTTTTTGCTTGGTTCGTTTGCCGTTTGCTCCACTATGCTCAATTTATATCTGTTTTGGCAGGCTAGAAATCTCGGTGCGGAGGTGGAGAGATTGAAACCACCGACAAAAAGCGGTCTTTCGCCAAAGCATTAGCGGCATTTACCGGGGTCAAATTGTCCCGATTCTGGAGCTTCAGGATTTCAAGATAGATCTTTAATATAAAAATGGGGCTATTGGGGTTGTCCGCATCACCCGGATGCCCTATTCTATTTTTCATGAGAACGAAACCCTGAACGGGTGACTTTTCCACAAGCCAAAAATTTTTGGCCTAAAAAGTTCAACCCAAGGGTTTTTGGAATAGAAATTGGGTTCAATAGTTGTTGAGGCGTTCTCTGCAACTTTTGATCGCCTGACCAAAGATAGGAGAAGAGGGGATCCACGCGATTGGATTTTCCCTCAAAAAGCACCGATGAAACTGACCCGCGCTTCCAGCTATGCCCTTCACGCTCTTGCCCACATGGCCAACCAAAAGACCGATAAGGACGGCAAGCACTCCATCATTGCTTCCCACAAGGTTGCCGAAGCTCGCGGTGTGCCTGAGCGCTTTCTCCTCAAGGTCCTCAAGCCCCTCGTGACCGCTGGCGTTCTCGACTCCGTCAAGGGACCAAGCGGCGGCTACCGTCTCCGCAAGAACCCCTCCTCCATCACCGTCCTCGAAGTGATTGAAGCCGTTGACGGCCCCATCCGCGCTCAAGGCTCGGTCACCGACTCGGGCAACTCCAACGCGATCAACACCCGCCTCGAAAAGATCGCCAAGGACGCCGCCGAAGTTGTCAAGACCAGCTACCGCAAGGTTTCTCTCGCCGATGTCGCGGGCAAGAAGTAGTCTTTGCTGATTACCATGAAGCCGTGGGCTCCAACCTTTGGATCCACGGCTTCAATTCGTTTCCAAACGCTCTTTTTTAGGGCTCCCCGCGGCACACAACTATCCGCCTGACCCATGTCCATTCGCGTATCCAATCTCAGGCTCCGATTTGACGAGCCGGAAACCAATCTGCCCATCCGACTCGCGCGGGCAGTTGGAATAGACCCAAAAGATCTGGTCGATTGGCGCATCTTGCGAAAAAGCCTCGACGCAAGAGACAAATCGCGTCTTGGATATGTTTATTCTGCCGAGATTCGCCTCCCTGAAGAGGACGCGAAAAAGCTAATCAAAAAATCCGCCTCTCCCGCGAGCGTTCTGGTCGAGCCATTTGAGGCTCCCCGCTTTGAGGAGCCCATCCCCGGCCAAGCCCCGATGTCCCACCCTCCGGTGGTGATTGGCTCCGGTCCAGGTGGACTATTGGCTGGTTTCCTTTTGGCCGAATGGGGATACCGCCCAATAATTCTGGAACGCGGCCAATCCGTCCGCGATCGTATTCACGCGACCCGGGAATTCGATGGCGGTGGCAAGCACGACCCTGAAAACAACTACCTTTTCGGCGAGGGAGGAGCGGGAACCTTCTCGGACGGCAAGCTGACTTGTCGGGCGTCGGGCCCGGATGTCCAAAGGGTTCTCGAAATCCTGGCCAGCCATAACGGCAAACCTTCCATCCTCTATGACCAACGCCCCCATCTGGGCAGCAATCGTCTTCCCGCCGTGGTCAAAGCACTCAGGCGCGCGATTATCGAAAAAGGGGGAGAAATACGATTCGGCGCCAAGGTGACGGATATCGAAATCAATAATGGACGCGTTGAGGCGGTAATGGTCGGGACCGAACGAATACCCACCCGGGCCGCGATCCTTGCGATCGGACACTCCGCCCGAGACACTTACCGGATGCTTCTTGAACGCGGGGTCCCCATAGAACAAAAGCCCTTCCAACTGGGAGTTCGCATCGAGGGGCCACAGCAAGCCGCCAACCGCTTCAAATACGGATCCAATCCATTGGAAAACATCCTCGGACCAGCGGACTATGGAATGGCGGTTCGGGGACGATCCACTGGAAGAGACCTTTTTACATTTTGCATGTGCGCCGGTGGTTATATCATGCCATCGGTTAGCGCCCCGGATTATTTTTGCACAAACGGCATGAGCCTTTCCTCTCACGATTCCCCATATGCCAACAGTGGATTGGTTGTCACCCTGGAAACCTCGGAATTTCCCGGAACCGATCCGCTTGCGGGAATGCGAATGCAGGAGATTATCGAAAAACGCGCTTTCGAACTTGGTGGCGGAGACTATGCCTGTCCGGGACAAAGGGCGCTCGATTTTGTGGCGGGAAAAACATCCAGCTCACTGCCCTCATGCAGCTATCCGCGGCGGATGTTCTCCACGGACCTGCGCGAGGTCCTTCCGCCTGTGATTGCCGAGGTGATCCGCGATGGATTGCCTTTGATGGACAAACGCTGGAACGGAAAATTCCTGGAGGAGGCTATACTTGTCGGACCGGAGGCACGGGGCAGCTCTCCTGTCCGAATTCCCCGAGACCATACCACCCGGCAATCCCCCGGGATCGAGGGACTTTATCCCGTTGGCGAAGGCGCGGGGTTTGCCGGGGGGATCGTTTCGGCGGCGGTGGATGGACTCAAGAGCGCCCGTGAAATCATTCGCATTTTTTCCCCGAAGGAACTTTCGGCCGGATCCTGATTTTTCGATTTCGCAGATCTTTTTCTGTTCTTTTGTTCGATCAAAAAAAATAGCGGTCGGGAAATTGCTTCCCCAACCGCATTGTTCGGTTATTCGGATTTTACCGAATCATTCCTTCCGGATAACCACCAAAT
>CAWUOD010000248.1:0-5512 GCA_963923115.1 uncultured Singulisphaera sp. | reverse complement strand
CTGGATTCCACTTATCCGGATGCGACCAACCGGCCCCTGCATCTCCTGCCCGATGGGGGAGCGCCAATTCGCGAGTTAATTGGCTAAAAGTGTATTGCCTTTCGCAAATCGATATATAATTGCGGGTGCCCGTTCTTTTCTTCCGAAAGTAAATCTCTCATGGAAGTTATCGCCTTTCTTGTGGTGGCGGCCATTTTCTTTTGGATGGTTATCCTTCCGATTATTTTGCTGGTAAAGCTATCGGGAATTGAAAGGCATTTGGAGGATCAAAGGAAAACCATTGGAAAAATTCTCGCCAGCAGGGATTTGACCCATGGTGTGGACTTTCCAAAAACGGGATCACGACCATTTCCTACCCAATCGCCCGTGGACCCGGCTCACCAACCGGCCAAGTCCGGTTGGGAAATCCCCCCCGTTCCCCCATCGGCTGGCCATGATGTGGGCCGTCAGGTTATTGCGACTCCGCCCGAGTTGCCACCCGCAGAGCTCGCAATACCGCAACCTTTAGACATCCCGAAACCGGATGCGGCACCCATGGGAATACCCGAAACCAAAAACCATTCGGTGGAGAGTGGTTCTGTTTCGGAAGAGGTCCGGCCGGACCCCTCCCCAAGTTTGTCTTCAAAAACAGGAGCGCCACCCCGCCCCTCCAGGGAGATTTCGTCCCTTGAAAAAGCCGCCGAGGAGGCACTGGGGAAAATTGGCAACTGGCTTTTGTTTGGTCATGAGAAACTGGCCCCGGGTGTCTCCTTTGAATTTGCGGTGGCAAGCACCTGGCTCCTTCGAATGGGTATCCTCATCCTTGTTTTGGGCCTCGGATTTTTTGTCAAATATTCCATTGACAATAATTTGATTTCGCCGGAGGTCCGTGTTCTTGTGACGGCGTGCGCCGGATTTGGCCTCCTTATTTGGGGCACAAGGTTATTGGGCGGCACCTATCAGGCAATTGGCCAGGGTTTGATGGGGGGTGGTCTGACGACCCTTTACTTCAGTGTCTTTGCCGCCGAGTCCTTTTATCAATTGATCCCGCCCCAAACCGCATTTTTCCTGATGGGCATGGTGACCGTGCTTTCCGGTGTGATCGCCGTCGGGTTTTCCACGATCACAGTCGCTGTGATTGGAGTTTTGGGAGGATATGGCACGCCGGTTTTCATCCAGAGCCAATCGGCCAACCTTCCGGTTTTGCATGCCTATATGTTGATATTGGCTATTGGTATTCTCGGGATTTGTGCCTGGAGGAAATGGCCCTTGGTCCACTTCCTTGCATTTGTATGTCACTACAGCCTGTTTGTGGTTAGCGTCGACAAAGCGGGAATATCCTGTTACGAAAATGCTCTGCCTTTTTCCGGGGGGTATTTTCTCCTGTTTTCGACCATGCCATTCATTTATGGATTGAGGAACAGGCAGCCTTCGGGATTATTGGATCTGATTGGACTTTACGCCAATGCGGGCGTTTCGTTTTTGCTCGGCTGGATCATGCTCAGGAATCTCCAATCCGCTCCCGCTTTTGTACGGGAAAATGGCGCGGCTTGTCTCAGCCTTGGCTTGTCGTTTTTCTATGCTGCCCATGCCATCATATACCTGCGGCTGAAAATTGCCGACCGACCGATGATGATATCCTTTTTGGGTCTTTCCTCGGCATTTCTTGCCCTGACCATGCCGCTTTACCTTGATGTCGCATGGCTCACATCAAGCTGGGCGATTCAGGCCGTGGTAATGGTCTGGATTTCCCGAAAACTTGGGAGCAGCTTCCTCAGGCAGCTTGGGTATGTCCTGATGTTGGTGGTCCTCGGACGCTTTGTGTTTGTGGATCTGGTCAACCGGGCCAATATGCCCACACCGGATGCCGATTTGGCGGTTTATCTTTACCTTGGCCAACTCCTTACAAGAATGGTCCAGTATGGTATTCCCGTTGGTGGGTTATTTCTCGCGGGATGGATGCTGCAAAAGGACGAAGGTGGCTTGCGCGGGTTGATGGACCCCGCCAACGATGTCAAAGAATTTTTGGATCGGAGTTGGGTTGTCCGTTTTCTTGTGGTGGGATCCGTTGGATTGTTTTTTGTCTTTTTGCTTCTTGAAGCCCATCAGACCCTGGGTTTTCTTTGGTCGCCCATTCGCCTTCCCGGCTTGACCTGGATTCTTGTGGTATTGGGTTTTGTGATACTCAATTCGGCAAGCCATTGGATTGGACGCGAAGGGCTGATTGGTTCGATTGCACTGCTGGCGATCATCCTTTGTATCAAGCTGATTTTTTTCGATCTGGAAATCGGCTATCTTGGCCAGCCAAATATCTGGATTCCCCGCAATGGATGGCATCCGGGATTGATGGGGCTAAGACTTTTGGATTTTGTTTCTGTTATTGGGCTTTTTGGATTTGCGGGATGGGTCCTTACGGGGATGGGAATCGGGAGGGCATGGCCCGCATTTGGCTCCATGGGTGTTGCCCTATCGCTTGTGCTCGCGACGGCTGAAACCCACAACCTTTTCCATTACCTGGGGATGGATGGGATGCGGGAGGGGGCTGTTTCGATTGTCTGGACCCTTTTTGCCCTGGGCATACTCCTTTGGGGTATTCGGGTTCGGGAGCGCTATGTGCGCTACGCTGGACTTGGGCTGTTTGTGGTCGTGGCGGTCAAGGTTTTTGCCTCGGACCTTGCATCGCAGGACTCCTTTTATCGAATTATCGCCTCGCTGATTTTGGGTCTATTATTGCTTTTGGGGTCGTTTGTATATTTGAAATACCAGGGTGCGATCCAGAAAAACGAGGATGCCCGATCATGAGGCTATCAGGTTTCTTGCCCGCTCTGCTTTGGGTGCCAACGCTTTTTGGAGCCGATCCGCTCAATGACCGGTTCCGGCCCATCCAGATTCCCGCGGTCACATCCCCCAGTTTGGCGCGGGTGGATTTCGACAAGGATATTTTTCAATATTCACCATCCGGATTTGGGAATATTCGCGTGCGCGACTCCAAGGGCGTGGTGCAATCCCATGTGGAAACCCGTCCAACCCGGTCCCGTTCAGAAATCCGGAAGACCATGTTTGGCGGAAAAACTGTTTCCGCCATGCCCCTCGAAGGAGGAGGTTTCCAGATTGAAGTTGTAATCGGGGAAAATGCCCCAAGCCCCAGGGGATTGCGTATCAATACCCCATTATCGGATTTTGAAAACAGGGTAACGATTTTCGGATTGAACAATCAAGGCAAGGAAACAAAGCTGGCCGAGGCTCTTTTGGTGGATTATCGGAGCCTTGTGGATTACCGCGTCGATTCCATCAACCTGGACGCGGGCGATTTTAAAAAATTCAGAATCGTCGTTGCCAAACCGACTGTCCAGCAGGAGTCCTCAATTCTGGAGTTGGGCAGAAAAGCCGGCGAACCCAACGCGGAAAAGGTGAATATTCTCAGGCGTCCATTCCGTATCAATAGCGTTGATTTTTTTACAACAACCGAATTGGTGCTGAATGAACAACCCCTTTTGGATGAAGTTACCCCGGAGTCCTTCTCAACCTTTGTGGATAAGGACAAAAAAATCACTGTCGCCGAATTCGAAACTTGGGGAGCGCCTTTTGCGGGCGTCGAGATTTTTCCCAAAACAACGAACTTCAGACGCAATGCCAGGTTGGAATATGCGAAACGGATTTCAGATTCCAAAACAGATTCCACCCTAAAGCAATCGGAAATGGAGTGGATAGCGGTGTCCCAGGGATCCATTTCCAGTCTTGATTTCCAGGGGCACAAGTCCCGCAACACCCGTTTGGAGTGCCCTGAAAGTCGTCAAACCAAATGGCGGCTTTTGATAGAAAATGGGGACAGCCCGCCCGTGGAATTGGAAAGTGTCAAAATCCTGACAGGCAAATTCCAGTTGGTATTCCTTGCCTTTCCCGGGGAGAATTACCGGTTGGAATATGGGGACACCCAGCCAAACCAGGCGGTCTTTGATACCGCCGCCATTCAGGCCATGTTGCAAACAAAGGCTTTGCCCCTGGAAGCTCAATTGGGCGAGGTCCGGATGATGGAACCTGTCCCCGAAAAAAAGCCCGCCGAAACCTGGTCCCAGTGGTTGTTGCATCAAAAGGCGCTTTTCGGTGTGATTGTTTTGGTTCTTGCTGTGATCCTCGGTTTCACTCTTTATCAGACGGCGAAACGGGTCGACACGGAATCGGAACCGCCCCGGATGGGGTGAAAGGGACTTGCAAATGGGTAGACTTGCCTGAGGGGATTCTTTCCCGAAATCTGTTTATCCATGCGGGTATCACCCGTATTCCTGATTTTTCCTGTTCCGATGTAGATTGTGACTCATCGGATACTTTGGCCTGGCGGCATCGGCGCAAGAGCAAGGACTGGTTGGTGCGTTCCTTCCGGTTGGATCACACGAGCGTTTTTGATGCCCGAATCGGTCCCCTCACCTGAAATGCAATCAGGCTTTTGGAGAATTGGTTGATTCGCATGGAGGATATCATCACATCCTGGGGTAATATCCTGGTCGTCCATCTTTGGTCCTGGCTGACGGTTGTCCTTGTTGCCTTGGGTGGGGGGCTGTTTTTTGTATTTTTCCTGTTGGTGGTGTTCCTTCGGATTCTCAGGAAGGGACCGCCGATAAACGAGGTGGAAACGCCCGCGCATTGGTTGGAGAATTTGAAATCATGACGCCAATCTGGTTTTCCCTTGCTTTGATTTTTGGTCAAGCCGCATCTGGTGCCCAGGTGCCAACGCAGGAGCCAACACAAAACATCGGCCCCCACCATTTCACGGTCGCCAAGGGCCATAGGGTTTCCCAAGCCATGGTGCCGGGTCTGGTGGAGCGTCCCATAAGCGCCGCATTCGATGAAAAGGGGCGGCTGTTTGTAACCGAGTCTTCCGGATCCAATGAGCCCGCGGCAGTCCAGGCCAAAACCAAACCCCACCGGATTCTTCGCTTGGAGGATACGAATGGTGATGGCGTTTTTGACAAGCGGACGATCTTCGCCGACAACCTGATGTTGCCCCAGGGAATCATGGTTTTCCGTGGAGAGGTTTGGACGGGGACCCCGCCCCAGATATGGAGGCTGGTGGATTCGGACGATGATGGTGTCGCCGACAAGCGAATTTTGTTCCATGATGGTGGCACCCTCACGGGTTGCATGAATGATCTGCATGGCCCCGTCGCGGGGCCCGATGGGAGAATCTATTGGACCAAGGGAGCCTTCGCCGAGCAGAAACATTTGATCGACGGGAAACCTTTCGTCACAAAAGCGTGCCATGTTTTTAGCGCAAGACCCGATGGATCCGATTTGCGCGTTCACATGACCGGAGGAATGGACAATCCCGTTGGAATCGCTTTTTCCCGATTGGGTGAGCTGTTCGTTTCCTGCACTTTCGTCCATCATCCCCACCTGGGATTGCGGGACGGTATCATTCACCCGACGCCGGGTAGGATTTTTGGCAAGGACCACGCGCCCATTCAGGATCCGTTTCACAAGCGCGCTGGTCCCGATCTGTCGACGCCCATGGTGGAAATGGGACCGGCGGCTCCCG
>CAWUOD010000247.1:0-5515 GCA_963923115.1 uncultured Singulisphaera sp. | reverse complement strand
CGGAACTTTTCACCCGCCATCTCGAAAGCCGGGAAATCGTTTGCGAGCCCTGCGACCAGCTCACCAAGGAGCTTTCCGACTTTCGCGATGGACTTTTGGGACGAAGCAACATTCGCGTCACAGGCGAACATGGGGTCAGGGCCGTGGCCCTTGCCACCCGCATCCTCGAAAGCATCGAACGCCACCCCTGGACCTCCTCGCCATTTGGTCCAAGCGGGCCGCGCGATCTTCCCGCGCCCAAGGGTCAACTCTTTGCCACCGCCAGGAAAGAAGCCGCCGCCTAGACCGTTCGCGTTTGGCAAGGGTTTTGTCCCGGCAAAACGGTCTCCATTCAAAAAAAAGAATCAGCCCGGAAGATCCTTGCAAGGGTTTCCCGGGCTGGTTTGTTTTTCCTTACCCATCGCTCATGGAGCTGTTAGAATAATCAAATAGCCAACATTTCTCGTGGGGGAACTGCTTGTCGCACCAACGAACCTGTTTTGGACCGAAGATCCATCGGCGCGCCGCGCTGGTGGCCGGAGCCGCCATGGGTTTGGGTCTGGACATGGTTTCCCTTTCGCGTCTCGGGGCGGCTTCCCCGTTGACCAGGGCCGCGCCGGGACTTCCCGGCGGAACCGCCCGGTCTGTGATTCTGATTTGGCTTTGGGGTGGTCCCGCGCATACTGACCTGTTTGATCCCAAACCTTCCGCCCCGACCCAGTTTCGCGGTCCGTTTGATCCGATCGCCACAAAAATCCCGGGTGTCCGATACACCGAGCTTCTGCCGCGCCTGGCCGCCCGCAACGACAAATATTCGCTCGTTCGCAGTCTGCACAGTTTTCATAATGACCACGGTGTTGCCGGAACCATTGGCCTGACCGGCTCGATCAATGGCGCCGTCGGCCTGGGAGGCGCGGTCAACAACGGATCCTCGCGGCCTGCTTTGGGGAGTCTTGTCTCCCGCTCGGCACAAGCCACCGCGTTGCCCGGATATCTTGTGGTGGGTGGTCGACTTCACCAGGGGAAGAAAGTCATCGCCGGGGAATCGGCCGCCCATTTGGGTCCCAATCACGATCCGTTTCGGCTGGAATATCGTGGTGGCAACAGTGTCGGGATTCCCGCGTTGGCTGTGGATGAAACCCTGGGAAATGGAAGGCTCGCCGGACGCGAAGGGATTCGCAATTCCATCGAACAGATTGCCCGCGCGGCGGAAAAGGTCGGTCCCGGCCTCGATTCGCACAGGTCCCGCGCCCTGGCGCTTTTGACATCGCCCTCCTCGCGCAAGGCGTTTGATCTTGCTGGCGAGCCCGAATCCATTCGGCGGGAATATGGGCTCACCCGGTTTGGCCAATCGTGTCTTCTTTCGCGGAGGCTGGTCCAGGCGGGGGTTCCATTCGTCCAGGTCAACTGGTCGGACCATGTCGAGGCGGAAGAGGACGCGGGGGATGGGGGTTGGGATCTCCATTATCGCAATTTCCAAATCCTGCAGGACCGCCTGGCCCCCAACTTTGACCAGGGGATGTCGGCGCTACTTGATGATCTGGAAAGAACCGGGCTTTTGCAATCAACTTTGGTGATCGCTGTCGGGGAATTTGGACGAAGCCCAAAGATCAACGACAAGGCGGGTCGCGACCATTGGGAACATTGTTACGGGGCATTCCTTGCGGGAGGGGGTATCAAATCCGGGTTTGTTCTCGGATCAAGTGATGCGACAGGCGGTCACCCCCGGGACCAATCCTGCACTCCGGGGGATATTTGCGCGACGGCTTTGGCGGCTCTTGGGATCCAAATCGAGCAAGCCGCGGCTTTGGGGTTTCAGCTGCCCGGACAGCCTTTGGGCCTTCTCTTTTAGTTTGGGCGGAATTTGCTTCTGGAATTGGGCACCGGGGTTGTCCCCACCAGGAAATTTCAGGCCAAATAAGAAATTGACCCGCTCACTCCCCTTGCGGAAACATCCCATTTTCACTGAAATATCCCTTCCTCTTCATAATCTTCGGTCGTTTTGCTTCCCGGAAGAATTCTCACCCAGAGGCCTGGTTCCATGACTTCCTATTCGCTTTCCAAATGGGCCCTTGGTGCTCTTTTGGGTTTTTCATTTTGGAGTTTCACCACCACTGGGGACGCCTCAGCCCAACAAGGGCGTCGTCGCGGGAACCCTGGACAGGCCCAATCCCAGACCGCCCCGGCGGAAGGCCCGACCCAGGGTAAGGATGCTCCGAAGCAGGCGGCAAAGGGCCCCGCTCCAGTGGTTTTGACCGCTGACTGGACCAAATCATTGAAATGGCGCGAACTTGGCCCCGCGACAATGAGTGGCCGGATCACCGCCATTTCGGTTCATCCCAAGGATCCCACTCTGTGGTATGTGGCCACGGCCTCGGGTGGCTTGCTCAAGACCATCAACAACGGCAATACTTTCGAACATCTCTTCGACAGGGAGACGACCATCTCCATTGGGGATGTTTGTGTCGCGCCTTCCGATCCGAACCTGGTCTGGATCGGAACGGGTGAGGCCAATCCCCGCAACTCGGTCAGCATGGGGGATGGGGTCTACAAATCGACCGATGGTGGAAAAACCTGGAAGAACATGGGGCTCAAGTCCTCGTTCCAGATTGGCAAAGTGATTGTCCATCCAACGAATCCCGAAATCGTCTATGTCGGCGCGCTGGGCCGGCTTTATGGTCCCGGGGGCGATCGTGGTGTTTTCAAGACAACCGATGGTGGAAAGACCTGGAACCGGATCCATTTTATCGATGACAAGACCGGCGTGATCGACATGGTCATGCATCCCGCCGAGCCGGACACCTTGCTTATCGCCACCTGGGACAGGATGCGCGATGGGTTTGATAGCTGGCCGGGCGAAGTCAAAATCCCCGACGGATACGATGGTTATGATCCGGTCCCCAAATGGGGGCCCAACAGCGCGATCTTCAAGACCAGCGATGGCGGGGCCTCGTGGAAGAAGATCACGGCGGGGATTCCATCGGGAAAATTGGGACGCATTGGCCTCACATGGCATGAAAAAAATCCCAATATTCTTTATTCGATCATCGACACGGAAAATATTGGCAAGGGTATCGCCCCCATAACCACCTACCTGGGCGCCAATGGCCGGGACCTTCCCGAAAAGGTCGAGATCATCCAGGTGATAAAGGATGGCCCCGCGGCGAAAGCCGGAATCCGCAAGGGTGATATTCTCCTCGGCGTGGGCGACAAACAGATCGCGAAATTTGGCGACCTGATCGAGGACATGAGGCAGAAAAAAACCGGGGACAAGATTACTCTGAAAATCCGCCGTGGAACCGAGGAAAAAGCGATCGAGGTCGCTCTCGCCGGCAGGCCCGGCGCGGCGCCGCAAGGTCCCGGCGGTCCGGGGGGAGGCGGTCGGGGAGGCCAGGGTGGCCCGGGTGGTGGTGGAGGCGCCCGTCCCGCCCCCATTGACGCCTATGCCGGTATTTTTGGACAGGATGGCGATGGGGCCGCGAAGATAACCCAGGTGACCGATGGTGGTCCGGCCGAGAAGGCTGATCTGGAGGTGGGCGACCTGATCACCGCGGTCGATGGGAAGAAGATCGCCAGCTATGCGGAGTTTACCGAGTCACTTCGACCCAAAAAACCCGAGGACAAGGTCAAATTGTCCGTCACTCGGGGGGAAAAGAGACTTGAAATCGAGGTCACACTTGAGACCCGTCCCGGCGCCCCGGACAAGAAGCGGCCCAACACCGGGCAACTTGGTGGACAAAACCAAAACATCCAGGACATGCAGGGGGGCGATGGCCACCAGTTTGGTGGGATTTACCGTTCCGAGGACGGAGGCGAAAGCTGGATCAGGGTCAACAGTCTCAATCCCCGGCCAATGTATTTTTCGTGCATCAAGGTCGATCCGATGGACGACACCAAAGTTTATGTGATGGGGGTCAGCCAACACGCCTCAACCGATGGCGGGGCCACTTTCAACGACACCTTTGGACGCAATGTCCATGCCGATGGACATGCCCTTTGGATTTCCAAAACGAATGGCCGCCATATGGTGACCGGCGGTGATGGTGGTGTTTACCAGACCTATGATGCCGGGGCCAACTGGGATCATCTGAACCATGTCGCGATTGGGCAGTTTTATCATGTCGATATTTCTCCCGAGATTCCTTACAGGGTCGCGGGGGGCCTCCAGGACAATGGTTCCTGGGCCCTTCCGGGAATGTCCAGGAATGGCGGGGTCATCAACGAGGATGTGATATCGCTCGGTGGGGGGGACGGGTACACCTGCCGGTTTGATCCCAATGATCCCGATATTGCCTATTACACCAGCCAAAATGGTGGAATGGCGCGTCGCAACCTGAAAACGGGAAGCCTCACGGCTATTAGGCCCGTAAAGCCAAAGGGCCAAAAGGATTCGTTCCGTTTCAACTGGAACACCCCTTATTTCCTATCAAAACACAACTCCAAAGTGTTTTATGCCGGATCGCAATTTGTCATGAGGTCGTTCAACCGGGGTGATGATCTTCGGGCCATCTCGCCGGAACTGACCGTGACCAAGCGGGGCAGCATGAGCGCGATGTCGGAGTCGCCCCGCAATCCTGACATTTTCTGGGCGGGAACGGATGATGGGGCCCTCTGGGTCACCAAAAATGGCGGCCGCGACTGGACCAATGTCACGGCGAACCTCGGGCTTGGCCAACCGAAATGGGTGTCCATGGTGGAGGCGTCGAAATATGCCGATGGGCGGGCCTATGTAACCCTGGATGCCCACCGCAGCAATGATGATGCAAGCTATGTCTTTGTCACCGAGGACTTTGGCGCCACTTTCAGGCGCATCCAGTCACCGGCCATCACAGGCTGGGTTCGCAGCATTCGCGAAGACATCAAAAACGAAAACCTTCTCTATTGTGGAACCGAATTTGGTTTTGTGGCCACTCTCGACCGGGGAGCCAACTGGTTTTCGCTGAACAGCAACCTTCCCAAGGTCGCAGTCCATGAGATCGCCCAGCACCCCATTCTCAACGAGATTGTTGTTGCAACCCACGGTCGCAGTCTGTGGGCGCTTGAAGTGGGCGCGCTTCGACAATTGGGGGCGGAATCGCTCCAGGATCAGGCCAAAATTTACAAGCCTTCCACGGCGATTCGTTGGCAGCCCCAACCTCGTCACGGAGGCACCAATCGCAAGTTTGTGGCAACCAACCCTCCGACCGGAGCCCAAATCGCCTATTCCCTTCCCAAAAAAGCGGAATCTGTCGAAATCCGGGTGTTTGATGTCGAAGGGAACATGATTCGCACGGTTCGGGGCGGTGTGGAGCCGGGCCTTAATATTGTCGCATGGGACCTGTTGCAAAACACCCAAATGACCCCGGGACGCCGACCCGATGGCACGGCGGGTCCGGGAGCGGGTCGCCGGGCCGAAGGCAATGCCGGCCCTGGAGGGGGTTCAGGAGGGCCTGCAGGATCGGGTCGCCGACCAGTCCAAGGGGCTTTACGGCGCCAATCAGTTCGGACCGGAAACGTGGACGCAGTTCATGAACGTCCAGACTCCCATGATGCAGAA
>CAWUOD010000246.1:0-5516 GCA_963923115.1 uncultured Singulisphaera sp. | reverse complement strand
TACACAAGGAGTATCGTCGGCAGCGTCAGATGTGTATAAGAGACAGGAACGAAAATTGTCCTTGTATGATCTTTCAAAAAGTAAATGGATCGGCTCGGTTGAAACCGTTTCGGAGGTCCGCGCGATTATCATGGAGGGTGGACCCGCGGCCATTTGGGCCGCATTGCGATGCGGCGAGTGTTGTCTTTTTTCGATGAGTCCCTGGATTGCCGGCGAGGAGTCGACCGATCCCAAAGAGTCAAATGCCGGGGGTTTGAAACCATGACCCCGGGCGAGGGCGATTCGCCTACAAATGGGAATCCCCAGCCATCCATGGATCCCAACAACGGGGGGGCGCCAATTTTGCCCATACCTGGATCTTTTTCTGCTGAATTGGCTCCCGGTATTGTCATCGACGGCTTTCGTGTTGTCCGCCTCCTGGGACAAGGCGGCATGGGACGGGTCTACCTTGCCGAGCAGATCAGCCTCAAAAGAATGGTCGCGCTGAAGGTGATTCGCCCGGATGGGTTGCCGGGGGATTCAGTCCGTCGGCGGTTTCAGACCGAGGCGGAAGCGGTTGCCCGGGTGAACCACCCGGGTATCGTCCAGGTTTTTGCGGTGGGTGAGCACAATGGCTTGCCCTACATGGTCCTCGAATTTGTCCCCGGGCGGACACTCAAGCAGATGCTTGGTCTCAAAGGCGCACTCGAGCCCTCCCAGGTTTTGGGAATTATGACCCAGGTCGCGCGAGCTCTCGAAAGGGCGAATGAAGCCGGGATCGTACACCGGGATATCAAGCCGGAAAACATTCTGGTGACCCGGAACGGGATTGCCAAGGTGGCGGATTTTGGCTTGGCGAGATTGAAAACCGAAGGCCGGGGCGACCTCCACATCACCCAGGATGGCACCGCATTGGGCACACCCATCTACATGAGTCCGGAGCAGGTGGGCGGCAAGCCGGTGGATATCCGGTCGGACATTTATTCTTTGGGGATTACGGCGTTTCATATGCTTGCGGGGCGCCCACCCTTTGAGGGTGCCAATGCGATTGAGGTGGCCCTTCGCCATGTCCAGGGTGGCCCCCCGCGCCTGGATGCCCTTCGTCCTGATATTCCTCCCGCATTGGTGGCATTGGTTCACCGCGCGATGGCCCGCAAACCTGAAGATCGTCCACAAACACCAGGGGAATTGCTTTCCGACATTGCAAAAGCCTCAAAAGGAATCTCGCCTGGAGGGCCTTGGAGCCTTCTCAAGGCATGGGGACCCAAATTAGCGGTGGCAGGGGCCTTTTGCTTTTCCTTTGTGACGGTTTTTTTTGTCTCCAATCATCTGTGGCCTCTCCCGCCAGAGGTCTTTCCCACCGGGGAAGATCCCCTCGTGGAATTGGGTGATGACCCGACCGGTGACAAGCGAAGCACGGCACTCTTGCGGGTCGCCGCCAAGGAGTACATTTCCGGGGCCCTGAAGGGGACTCCGTCCCCGGGAATGGCAATCTCGGTCGATCTTGCGGTCAGATATTTCAAAGGGAACCAGTTGGATCAGGCGGAGTCCTTTTTTCGTGAGCTAAACGCGGAAAACAACGATATCTCATTCCAGGTTTTGGGAAAATTGGGCCTTGCGATTGTTTTGGCCCTCCACAATCAGCCCGAAGAGTCTGGCGCGCTCTTTCGATCCCTGAAAAATCCCGATTACCAAAGGGTTGTTCGACAGGGGTTGCTTCGGGTTTTGGTGGATCGTACCCCCGGGAACAAGGCAGGCAAAAAGGATGCGAAAAAAATGGCCTCCAAAATGGGGGCCCGTGAGCCCCTTCCCGAGCAGGATCAGGGGGTTATTTTAAGGTACTGGCTGGCGGAGGCGGTGGCCTACAACCGGCGCAACGGACGCCCGGAGTCTGATCTTCCTCCCTATCTGAAGGCCCTGATTGCCGACCCCTCCCGCCCCGAAAAGGCGCCATAGGGCCCTTTGGCCTGTTATGGTCGGTTAAAAAGGGATTGTTAAAGATATCTTGATTGCCAAGTGAATGGAATTGCTATCCAGATTTAACACGCGATGATTGAAAAAATCGTTTAAAACTTCTTTGGGGGGTAGCGGTTCATTCGGTTTTTGCGCGTTCTGCATCATTTCTTCACATTACCCTTGTATTCTACCTTTGTGGATTCCAGGATCCGATCCCCCATTTTTGGTCCCACATGCCGACTCTCAACTACACATCGATCATCTCGGAGCGTTCCCGAAACGGGAGAGGGCCATTGGCCAACGATCCCGGGGTCGCATCCACAAAATTCAAGGTTGAGAATCTCTCGCTTTGGTATGGGGCCAAACAGGCACTCCATGGGATTTGCATGGAGGTTCCCCAACATTCGGTTATGGCGCTTATTGGTCCCTCGGGCTGTGGCAAAAGCACTTTTCTTCGATGCCTGAACCGGATGAACGACTTTATTGATTCCGTCCGGCATACAGGCCATATTCTCCTTGATGGGGATGACATTCATGGCCGTGGCGTGAATATGGTCGAGCTGCGCCAAAGGGTCGGGATGGTGTTTCAACGCTCCAATCCATTCCCCAAATCGATCTATGAAAATGTGGTTTTTGGTCCCCGGGTGGCCGGTTTGAACAATCGGACCCAGTTGATGGAAATTTGTGAGCGGTGCCTTCGTTCCGCGGCGCTTTGGGATGAGGTGAAGGACCGTCTTGGGGACTCGGCGTTGGCGCTTTCGGGTGGCCAGGCGCAAAGGCTTTGTATCGCCCGTGCGCTTGCGACGGATCCCGAGGTCATTTTGCTCGACGAGCCTGCCAGCGCCCTGGATCCGGTATCCACTTCGCGTATTGAGGATCTGATTTTTGAACTAAAGCGCGATTACACCATTGTGATTGTCACCCACAACATGCAACAAGCCGCGCGCGTGAGTGACAACACCGCCTTCTTTTTCCAGGGGAAACTCATCGAGGTCGGCTCCACCGATCAGATGTACACCCGTCCCCAGGTGAAACAAACAGAAGATTACATCACCGGTCGGTTCGGGTAATCGTTGCATGTCCGGGTCGGCCCCGCCGGAGAATCCAGGGAAATGTCAAAGCACCTAATTCGAGATTTGGATCAACTTCAAAAGGACATTCTCACCCTTGCGGGGATTGTTGAAACGGCACTCCATAAAGCGATGCGGTCGATCACCGAGCGAAGCGCCGTCCTGGCGCGTGAGGTAATCGAGGGTGATGATGTCATCGATCGTGAAGAAAACCACATTGACGAAGAGTGTCTGAAAATCCTGGCGCTGCATCAGCCCGTCGCCACCGATCTGCGCCGCATCACATCCGCCATGATGATTGTCATTGATCTGGAGCGGATGGGGGATCTTGCCGAGGAGATCGCCCAGCAAGGTCTTCACCTGATCCAGACCGAGGCTTGGGCAACCCCGGGTCGCATGCAAAAGTTAAGCGACCTGGCCACCCTTTTGGTTCGCAACAGTCTTGATGCTTTTGTTCGCCTTGATCCGGAATTGGCCCGCCTTGTCATACGAATGGAAGTCCAGGCCAGTCACCTTGTGGATGAGTTGATCGCCGGCATTCTTCAAAGCATGGAACCGGGTGGCGCGACAATCAGTCCCGGAATATCTTTTTTCACGATCACCAAAGCCCTCGAACGGGTCGCCAACCACGCCGCCAATATCGCGGAGGATGTGATCTATCTCGCCGAGGGGGAAATTGTCCGCCACAGAGGACAGGCCACCCCGTCCCGCCCCAGGGAAGAAAACCCTCCCGGGGAATAAAACCATTGGCATTATGCGGGCCGGCCTTTACACGACCAAACGGTTGAATCAGTCCATCCTGATATCAGCCCACAAAAGCAACATCAGCCCCCAATCGGGCATGACATTGCTTGTCTGAACTCTTCCCGGTTCCAGAGGGCGACGAGGATTCTTATGACCAAATCCCAAACCGAATCCACCCCAACCGCAAAGCTCGAAAAAATCCTCATCATCGAGGATGAAAAAGCCTTGGCGGACCCCGTGGCTTACAACCTGAGGAAAGAGGGATTTGAGGTCCACCATTGTGCTGACGGGCGCGATGGATTGGCAAAGGCAAGGATCCTTCTCCCCGACTTTATCCTCCTGGATATCATGCTTCCCGGCATGACGGGATTCGAGGTTTTGCGGGAGCTAAAAGGTGCCAAATCCACCCGGGACATTCCTGTGATTGTGGTGTCCGCCAAATCCGAGGAATCCGATCAGGTGGTTGGCTTTAACCTTGGGGCCGAAGATTATGTCACCAAGCCATTCAGCGTCAAAGTGTTGATCCAGAAGATCCGGGTATTGCAAAGGCGGGCCTCCTCCGCCGACGATTTGGGCGGGCTATCCGGCGAAACGATGGAGCACAAGGGAGTAAAAATCGACCGGGTTCGCCATAAGGCATTTCTCGGTGAGGAGGAGCTTGAACTGACCCCCACGGAATTTCGCCTTCTGGAGATTCTGCTCCGAAATCCAGGTCGGGCTTTCAGTCGCAACCAACTGATGACCAGCGCCATCGGGGAGGGCGCGATCGTCCTGGAGCGGACCATAGATGTACACATCAAAACTCTCCGGCGAAAACTGGGAAATCCGGACCTGATCGAGACGGTCCGGGGATTGGGATACCGATTCCTCGAGTAATCCTTGTGGAATCTTCATCAGAACTTGACGCCGAATTCACGGATACCACACTGTTGCTTCATTGGTTTGGGCGAGAATATACCCAAACCCCCGCTGTGCATTGCCCATAATGGGGGTGCCTGAAGGGGCATAGGAAACCCTTCCCGGGGCCACATTCATGCATGATGCAATCATACTTTCCGACTTGCATTTGGGCGCCCCGAATTGCCAGCATGGGGCGCTCTCCTCGTTTTTGGGTCTGTTAATCGACGGCAGTATCCCTACAAAAAAGGTCATTCTTAACGGCGATGTTTTCGATTCGATCGACTTTAGACGCCTTCCCGAAACTCATTGGCGGATTCTGGGCCTTCTGAGGGAGCTTTCCGAGACAGTCCCGGTTCGCTGGATCACCGGCAACCACGACAGTCCCAGGGAGGCATTCTCATCCCTTTTGGGAATCGACATGCGGGAGGAGTATATTCTCCGTTCCGGCGGTAGAAGGTTGCTCGTTCTCCATGGGCACCAATTCGACGAATTTATCGAAAAGCATGCGTTCATCACCCATGTTGCCGATTACGCCTATCGGATGCTGCAAATTATCGATCCATCACATTCCGTGGCCCGTTTCGCGAAAAAGGCAAGCAAATCGTTTCTCAGATGCACCGATAAAATCCGGAACGAAGCCGCCACGCTCGCGTTGTCCCGGGGGCTGGATGGTGTGATTTGCGGTCATACGCACAGGGCCCTGACCGAGGAGGATGGTGAATTCGGATATTACAATTCCGGTTGTTGGACCGAAAATCCCTGTACCTGGTTGGCTGTGGACAAGGGTGATGTTTCCCTTCGTTTTTTCGATCCAAAAATCGCCAGGGGGCATGTGTTTCAAAGCGCTTCGCAAATGGCAGCGGTCGA
>CAWUOD010000245.1:0-5520 GCA_963923115.1 uncultured Singulisphaera sp. | reverse complement strand
CGAAACGAATAAGACCGGCGAAAGCGCCGCCCAACACGAACATCAGGCTGATGCCTACAAGATACAGCAGGCCGATACGCTTGTGATCGAGCGTCAAGAGCCATGAGGCGACCGTTGTCTCATGATTAAGATAGTTTGTGGCGGCCTTAGCGGGGGCTTCGTGGGTGGCTGCGGCCTCCCCGACGACCCGACGGTCAAGATTGATGGCGCTCATGATAAGTCTCCCGTGTTTCCTTCTGCTTACTTGTTCGCCGACCCATCCGCCTTTTCAGGCGCTTTTTCAGCGGCCTTCACGGCGGAGTTGATGGGTTGGGGGGTCGGAGTTTCTTCGGTCCGGGTGGGGGTTTCCCCCTGTTTGAGCGAACGGATATAGGTGATCACCTGGAGGAGTTCCTCCTCGGTCACCAAATCGCGATCATAGGCCGGCATTATGGTCGGCGAGGCAAAACCACGGTGGATTTTGGCGTTGGGGTTGCGAATCGATTCGCGGAGGTAGGCCTCGTCCGCAAGCACCTTGGTGCCGGGGGCGACTGGCTTGCCATCCACATATCCGATTTCCCGGTCCTTTCGGAAAATATTCTCAAGGAGCGGGGCCTTGTTCGCATCGGAGTGGCATGTGATGCACTGGAGCTTGGTGAAGAGCTTGCGGCCCTGAAGACCATCGCCTCCCTCGGCCTGCTCGTTGAGCCAGTTCGCGTAGTCCTCGCGCTCCATCACATGAATCCAGCCGATCATGCGACTGTGCTCTGTTCCACAATATTCGGTGCAATAAATGTGATACTTGCCTGGCTTGGTCGCGTTGAACCACATCTGGTTGTAGCGGCCGGGAACCGCATCGGTCTTGATTCGGAAATCAGGGATCGAGAATGAGTGAATCACATCCTCGGATGTCACGATCAGCTTGAAGTTTGAGCCGACGGGGACATGGATCGCATTGATTTCGCGCTGTCCGCCCGGATGCTGGATCTTCCACATCCATTGACGGCCAACAACATAAAGCTCGGTGGCATCGCGTGGCGGAATGACGATTTCCGACCAGACCTTCACACCCCAAAGGAACATGACGCCGCAGATCAGGGTGGGAATGGCGGTCCAGAAAATCTCAAGCGGCACATTGCCGTGCATCGGCTTGGGAAGTTCATCCTCGGACTTTCGACGGAAGATGATGGCAAACGCCACCAACAGGACCATCACCAACACCGTGATCGCAATATTGACTGCGACGATGAAGAAATACAGCCAGTCCACGCTGGGCGCCAGAGTGGACGCCTGATGCGGGAACAGTTGAAAACCTTCTGCAAACATGGAATTCACCATCATGGCGTGGGCGCCCCGGGAGTGACCGTAATCGTTTTTGGCATCGCACCGGGCGACGCCCCATTGGTTATTTTCGAGGACCGGAAGATCAGACCACGGATCCAGTTCCAGCCCATGAATGTCAGCAACGAAACCAAAGTGATAATGGCCCCGCCCTGGACCACCCTCATCACGACAAGCGTGTACTTGCCCGAGGAGGGATCGTAGGTAAAGCAGAGCATTTTGACTTGGTCAACAAGCGTCCCGATCCGGTTGCCCGAGGCCTCGCTAAGGGCCAATTGCACCTGGGTCGCGGGAAAATTGATCCCCATCAGATATCGGGAAACAAGCCCGTTGGGAGTGATCGCGACAATGCCTGTCGCGTGCTGGTATTCGTTGATCTTTGGATCAAAGGCGAAGCGGTAGCCAATCGACTTTGTCAACTTGTCGATCGTTTCCTTCGATCCCGTCCAGAAATGCCAGTCGGAGACGGTGCGCAAACGGCCAACCGCCTCCATCATCTGGATTTTTTTCGCGCGGGCCTGTTCGGGCTTTTCGCGATCGTCGAAGCTGAACACAACCAGTTCAAAATCCTTGCCCGGTTGGAAGGAGGAAAGCTTCAGCGAGTCAAAGACTCCGTTGAGCACCTTGTTGCAAATCAGCTTGCATTGGAAGTAGGCCGGCACCAAAAGAACCGGTCGACCGGATTTCAGGACCTCGCCCAGCGTGCGGGGGGTTCCAGAATCATCCAGCCACTTGTCGTCCAGGGGAACACTTTCGCCCAGCTTTTGATCGATACCGATATTGTCCCGGACATCGGACTGGCGATCCAAACCAGGGTCGATCGAACCCGGCATGCGCGAGGTGATGCGGGATTCGGAGGTCTCGGTTTTTTCCCCGGTCATTGCGGTTTGCCCAAACAGGCAGGGGGTCGCCAGGAGGCTAATGCCCCCGGCCACCACCATCAGCCAATTTGTAGCGAACCGCATCATAACCTTAACCAATTTCCTTTTTCGTCGCCGCGTTCCCGAACAGGAAACGGATTCCACCTGACAAATGATCCCGACTACTATTTCGGGGCGCTCTTGAGGAGTTTCTTCTCAAGGATAAGCTTCATGCTCTCGGGCATGGTGAGCTTTTTGTCGGCTTTGAGCTTTTGGAGAATCTCGGCTTTGCCTTTGGGATCGAGAAGCATTTCGCCCTCGCGAATGTTGTCCTGGCCAAGGCTCACCGGGTCGCGAACCGCGCCCGAGTGTCGTGGATCAAGGACATCGGCACTCTCAAGAGTCGGTTCCGGAGGAAGCGGGGCCCTTGGGTAGCCATGCACTTGGATCCGGTCCACGGCCACATGAAATTCGAGCCAGTCGGGATCGTTGGCTTTCTTTTCGCCTTCGTAACCGCGCTTGGCGACGGGAACCAGACGCTCGAAAAGGGCATTCTTTTCGGCTTCGAATTCTTTGGCCCTTTTCTGGGTGGCCACGGGATCGGCGGCGATCCGCCTTTCGTTCTCGAGGTTCACAAGAAACCTCCAGAGGTAATTCATGGCAAGAAATCCGGCGATAACCACCAGCGTGAACACCACGATGAAAACCACAATTGCCTTGTGGCTGACATCCCGTGATTCGACGCCTTCGCCTCCAATGGGTGCCGCATGTTCTGACATGTCGTTCTCCCCGATCCCTTCCGTTTGTGTCACTAAACCCCGTAAATCGGCAGGCTGTCCTCACGCTCATCGTGAAGGGGCAGCAATGGCCGTTTCGAGATGTTGCCCAAGTATACCCAGGTCCAGGCGCCACCAAGCATGGCGAGCGTGGACAAATCGAGCAGGTGGATCGACAGGTGTCCGTGATGGAACGCCCCCCCGACCTGCCAGAAGATGTCGAAAAACCGCATGACAAGGACAAACGCCGCGATCTTCCAGATGATTTCCTTGCGACGCTTTGTTTCACGGAACAAAAGAAGAAGGAAAGGAAGCAGGAAGTGGCCGAATCCGAGGATCGTGGTGATGATTTCCCAGCCGCCTGTCGTGCGGGCGATGTAATAAGGGACTTCTTCCTTGAGGTTGGCGGACCACATCAAAAGGAACTGGCTGAAGGAGATATAGGTCCAGAAGATCACGAATCCGAGCAGGAAGCTGCCCAGGTCGCGAAGGTGGTTGCGGCTCATCGATTGGTCAAAGGGCTTCACATCATAGAAGACCACCAGGGCGATGATCGCGAGCGCCATCGAGCTTAGCAATTGGCTGAAGCCGAAGATCACCGGATACATTGTCGAGTACCAATGGGGCTCAAGCGACATGACCCAGTCGGTGGAGATGAACATGATCGTCAAACCAAAAATCAGAATGCCGGGGGCGCTGATGGCCTGCATCCTTTGCTTGATCAGCGCGCGACGGGCCGGATCGTTCTCACGGTCCTGTTTGTCGGAAAGGGCAATCAGCATCCAGGCCATGCCGATCCAGAGGCCAAAAGAAACGGCGGAGCGGATGATCCAGAAGGTAACATTGAGGTATCCCGACTTTTTGATGAGGATCGGGTCGTTCTGGATAACGGTATCCGGGACCGCCCACTCATAAAGACGGGGAGAATCAAAATGGTGCTCCTCAACGGTCTTGGTGACGAGGTTCTTCTCGGCAATCATGTCATAGACGCTGGTGAACCCAAGAAGGATCGGCAGGAACAACACCGCCAAAGCGGGCAGCGTTCCGGCAGCGGCTTCGAGCAGGCGACGGATCGCATAGCCCCAAACACCACCCGAAATGTTCTGGATCATAAGAAGCACAAGGCTGCCCAGGCCAAAAGCGAACACCCAGACAAAGCTGGCGAGATAGGATCGGAGGAACTGCCCCGAACCTTCAAACAAGCCGGCGATCACCAGGCTGCCCACCAGGCCACCAAGGGCGATCCGCAGAGCCAGGGTGCGACCTGTCTCGATGCGATCAAGCGTGACGGCAGGAATTTCCGTTGGATTGGACATTACTTGCTCCCATCCTTCCGGGCAGAAACCGGAGTGGTCGAGGCGGTCATTTCGCCTGTCGGCTTGCCGCTCACGGGTTTTTCAGGCGATGCAACAGCGACTTTGGCCGCGTCGAGATCGGCGCGGGCCTTGTCGGATTGGCTGTATTGAAGGGCTCGTATATAAGCGGCGATCGCCCATCTGTCGGTGGGGGTGATCTGCGCGGAGTAGCTACCCATGGCTCCATAGCCATTGGTGATCACGGAAAAGATGTAACCGACGGGAACCTTCCAGAGGGGAACACCCTTGGCGCCCAGATAGGTCATTCCCCGGGAGTGGTAATCCGCGGCGAATCCATTGGGTTCGCCATCACGACCTTTTGCGATCGTTGTGGGGTAAAACGCGGGTGGGCGGAGGAAACCGCGCTGGACGATGGTGCCGTCCGCGTTTCCGGTCTGGCCGTGGCACACGGCGCAGTAAATGTTGTAACGCTCCTGGCCACGCTTCAGGAACGCCTCGTCCACGGTCAGTTTCGCGGGGAAGGTGTCGTGATATTGGGCGGCGACTGTCTCGGGTTTGGTGCTGTCAAGAGTTGGAGCGCCTTCGACCTTGCCGGTGTAGAGGTGGCCGTCTTCCTGGAGGAAGTCATCGCCTTGGGGAATCACGCCGGTCTCAAAAGGGCGGCTTCCGCGACCATCGGCGAAGAAGCTGTTACCCTGTTGGGCCTTGACCTTGGGCTGCACGGCCATTTTTTGCCAGCATCCCGTCATGGACAACGCGGCAAAAAGGCAGGTGCAAAGCCAAATGCGGCTCATGTTGGTGTTCCTGCGGTTCATTAGAGGGGCACCTCCGTCACGGACAGCGGCTTGAGTCCCTGAAGGAAACGCTCGGTCGCTTCGCGGTCGAAGGTGGGATCCGTCGCTTCGATGCAGATGAAGAACCGGTCGCTTGAGGCCCGTTCAAACTTTTTGTTGTTGAAGAGGGGATGGTGGGGCAAGGGATACCCGTTGAGAAGAAGCATCCCAAACAGCGCGGTGAACGCCGAGAAGAGAATGGTCATCTCGAAAATCGGGGGAACAAATGCCGGCCAGGAAAAGAACGGCCTTCCCGCGATGTTCATCCGGTAGTTGAAGGAGAGCATATTGCCGGTCAGGGTCGAAACCGTTCCATCAAGAAGCGGGTCAAGCGAGTCCGGATGGGCGCCCGCCGTCAGTGTCTGCAGGAAGAAGGCGCAGATCGCGCCTGTCAGACCACCACAAAACACCAGGA
>CAWUOD010000244.1:0-5522 GCA_963923115.1 uncultured Singulisphaera sp. | reverse complement strand
GCCTGCGCGAGCGTGGGGGAGGGTGCGATCGTCAACACGGGCGCCACCATAGATCATGATTGCAAAATCGGAAATTATGCCCATGTCGCCCCCCAGTGCGCCCTGGCCGGGACGGTGAGCGTGGGATCCCTCGCCTTTTTGGGTTTGGGCACAAAGGTCATCCCAAATATTACAATTGGCGCAAAAACCACCACGGGTGCCGGGGCGGTGGTTGTGCGCGACCTTCCTTCCGAATCCCTTGCGGTTGGCATTCCCGCGCGCGTCGTCGAGAAATCCAAGGAGAACCACAAATGAAACGCATTCCCGTCGCGCAGCCTACTCTCGGGGAAAACGAGAAAAAGTATGTGATCGACTGTCTGGATTCGACCTGGATCTCTTCGGTTGGAAAATATATCGGAGCTTTTGAGGAGCAATTTGCCAATTTTTGTGGCGTGAAGCACGCGATCGCCTGCAATAATGGCACGACGGCGCTCCATCTGGCCCTTGTCGCTTTGGGTGTTGGCCCCGCCGATGAGGTGATCATTCCGACAGTGACTTATATCGCCACAGCGAATTGCGTGGCCTATTGCCACGCCACCCCCGTCCTTGTCGATGTCGAGCCGGGAACCATGAATATTGATCCGGCGGCCATTGAGGCCAAAATTACTCCCAAAACAAAGGGAATTATTCCGGTTCACTTGTACGGTCATCCCGCGGACATGGAGGCGATCCACACAATCGCGAAAAAACACAACCTGTTCGTGCTGGAGGATGCCGCCGAGGCCCACGGGGCGACGGTTTGGGGCAAACGGGTGGGATCGCTGGGCAATTGCGCCACATTCAGTTTCTTTGGAAACAAGATTCTTACGACCGGCGAGGGTGGCATGGTCACCACCAATGACGATGAGCTTGCGGCCCGCCTTCGGTTGTTTCGGGGTCAGGGAATGGATCCACAAAGGAGATACTGGTTCCCCGTGGTGGGTTATAACTACCGGATGACCAATATCCAGGCGGCGATCGGGCTTGCCCAGATGGAAAGGATTGGCACAGCCCTCACAAGGCGTCGTGAAATGGCCCGTTGGTACCATGAGGCCCTATCGTGCCTTGCCGATCGGATTGAATTGCCCACCGAGTCCCATTGGGCCGGACATGTTTACTGGATGTATAATATCTTTCTTAAAGACGCGGATGAGACCCGCCGTGACAGCGTGATGAAGCTGATGGACCAGGCTGGAATCGAGACCCGCCCGGTCTTTTATCCCATGCATGTCATGCCGCCTTATTTCGAGGGCACCCCATATCCCGTCGCCGATGATTGGGCCCGCAGGGGAATCAATCTGCCCAGTCATGAGGGGCTTACCAGGGCCGATATTGAGCGGATCGCCGAAACCCTTGAAAAAGCGGTGGAACAGACAAATTCCGTGAAAACGGAGCCCTTGGGCAAAACAACAACAGGCAACAATTTGCGGGCCGCCTGATAATCATGAAGATCGCCATTTGTTCCTCCTCGGTGCCCTTTGTCCAGGGCGGCTACAGAAATATCGTCGAGTGGCTTGAGGCGAAAATTCTGGAACATGGGCACCAGGTTGAGGTTTTGTATATCCCGCAGGATGATGGCGCCCAAACGCATCTTCAACAATTCGCGATGTACCGGCTGGTTGATCTTGCGCAGTCGGCCGACCGGATCATCTGTTTTCGTCCTTTCTCCTATGCGATTCCCCATGACCACAAAATTGTCTGGTTTATTCATCATTTGAGGATCTTTTATGATCTTTGGGATTCAAATCTTCGTGGTTTTCCCGACGATGCCCAACACCGCGGTCTCAGGGACAGGCTTCGCGAACTCGACACCGCGGCGCTGGTGGAAGCGCGGAAAATCTACACAAATTCCCGAATCATCGGGGAACGGCTGAAATTTTACAACGGGCTTGACAGCGAAATCCTTTATCCGCCTATTCACAACCCGGAAAACTACCGCGATCTTGGGCAAAATGATGAAATTGCCTGTGTGTGCAGGATTGAGGAGCACAAAAGACAGCACCTTCTGGTGGAGGCGATGCGCCACACCCGCACTCCGGTCCGGTTAAAATTGTCTGGTCGATGCGCGGATTCCCTTTATTCCCAAAAAATCAATCAAATCATAAACGAAAACGGACTGGCGAACCGGGTCTCTTTTGAAAACCGGTGGATATCCGACCAGGAAAAGTTCGATGAATTCGCGAATTGCCTCGCGTCGGCATATTTGCCCCTGGATGAGGATTCCTTTGGTTATCCGACACTTGAAGCGGCGCATTCGTCCAAACCGTCGATCACGGCAATTGATTCCGGAGGTGTCCTGGAATTTGTCCGGAATGGGCATAACGGATTTGTATGCCATCCAGATCCCGCCGACATAGCTGACAAAATGGACCAACTTTATTGGAATCGTGATCGGGCGCGCATCATGGGAATCGAGGCGAATAAGACTATTGGCGAACTGGAAATTTCCTGGTCCCATGTTTTGGGGAAGCTCCTGAAATGAGGATACTTCTGGCCAAATGTTTCAGGCCTTTTGAAACAGCCCCCTCCGATCGGTTGGCCATGGAACTTATGGCCAGGATTCGCGAGGCCGGTCACCTTTGTGAATTGGTCCGCGTTCCGGAAACCGATCCGGAAAACCTGAAGCAACTCATGATGACATTGGAAATTGAAAACACCGATCGGCTTGTGTGTCTTGATTCCCCTTCCCACGAGATTCGCCACCCTTGCAGGATTCTTGTCCAGCTTTTTCCACTGGCCCCGGCTAAATCGCATGATGCTTTCAAATCGGACGATGCTGTGGTGGCAAGGGTGCTTTTGTCCCCGGAAACAGGCGGGGACCAGGCCGGGGTTTTGGAATCAATGAGTCGCGTGGCAGGGCGTGATAAAACGCGATCCTTCGCAAATGTTGGGGAATTGGCCGCGCATATTATTGGTTGATGTCCAGGGAATCCCGGGGCGGGGTTTATGCCTTGGGGAAATATATCGGTGGGTTGTCGTAACCGGACTTTTTCCCAAAACAATGGGTATCCCTCCTTCCTGGCTCCATTGGGTTTTTGCCATGTCGCACCTGAAAACAGATCGTCGTCAATTTGGGCGGGCCGTTCTCGCCGGATCGGTCCTGCCTTTGGGATTGAGCCAAAGTTTGGCATCCGCAAGAACCGCCGCGGAGCAGCCTCCCCTCAGATTGGGATTCATTGGTCTGGGCATGATGGGAAGAGGGCATCTGGGATCGTTTCTTGGGATGAACGATATCCAGGTTGTGGGCATTTCCGAGGTTGTCAAGGAGCGACTTGATTCCGCGATGGAAATGGTCGCGGGACGAAACAAGGACAGGAAAGATGGCCCCGCTTGCAAGGCCCATGTCGACTTTCGCGAACTTCTTGACCGCAAGGACATTGACGCGGTGGTTATTGCCACTCCAGACCATTGGCACGCCCTGAATGCGATTCATGCGGCGCGCGCGGGGAAGCATATCTATTGTGAAAAGCCCCTTACCCGAACCGTTGCCGAGGGAAGGCGATTGGTGACCGAAGTCGCCAAGGCCAAGGTTACCTTCCAAACAGGCAGTCAACAACGCAGTGAATTTGATGGGCGTTTCCGACTTGCGGCCGAGGTTGTACGCAATGGCCGGTTGGGAAAAATCCATACGGTCCGGATTGGGGTGGGTGTGCCTGCGATCGCCTGCACCCTTCCCGAGGAGGCGATTCCCGCCGGAACCGATTGGGACAAATGGATGGGGCCTTCGCCCAGGAGGGCTTTCAATCACGAGCTTTGTCCCCTTGGAATCCACAGGCATTTCCCGGCCTGGCGCAGCTATCGCGAGTATGCGGGGGGCGGTCTGGCGGACATGGGCGCACACCATTTTGACATTGCCCAGTGGGCCCTGGAAATGGATGCCACCGGCCCGGTCAAAATTGAACCGCCCGCCAAGGAAAACATGGGGCTTAAGTACACCTATGCCAATGGCGTTGTGATGTTTCATGGAGGCCCCAGCGGTTGTACCTTTGAGGGATCCGAAGGGACGCTTTATGTCGATCGGGGTGTAATCAAGGCTTCCCGTGAAGAGGTCCTCAAGGAGCCTTTTACCGACAAGGACAAGCGGGTTTATTTCGCGACCAATCATCGCCGCAACTGGATCGAATGCATTCGCAACCAGAAGCCAACCATCTGTCCCGCCGAGGTTGGCCACAGGTCTGCGACGATTTGCCATCTTGGCAACATTGGTTATTGGACCAGGCGAAATCTCACCTGGGATCCGGTCAAGGAGCGTTTTGCCAACGATGATGAGGCAAATGGCTGGCTTGATCATGAAGACCGGGAGCCGTATCGGCTCGGTTGATCAAAAGGGTCAGATTGGACATATCAAAAAGGCGGCTCAATGGAGTCGCCTTTTTGCGTGATGGGAGGAATTGGGGCTTTCCTTGCGGTGGAATTGGCTGGGGCCTGTTGGAAGAGTTGCATTCATCTGAAAGGTTGGGATTTTCGGCTGGAAGGAAAACCTTACGCAAACAAAATTGACGACTTCAATCAATCCTCCCGACATGGCGATGATTTCAGAAATCTCAAAAAATTGGTCGGTTTCATCGAGAAAACAAGCGGAAGGGGAGGGATTCGAACCCACGGATGCCTTGCGACATCTCCGGTTTTCAAGACCGGTGCATTAAACCACTCTGCCACCCTTCCGTGCGGACTATCCCCAAAGGGATGTATTTTTATTGTGGTGACGGTAGTCGAAATTTCCAAGACCCCAAAAACCAAAGGATAAGGTCGGGGTTGGGAATTCGAAATAATAGGGCAAAATAGGTGGACATGAGGGGCCGTTTGCCGATAATTGTTTAAACAAGTGTCGAGGAGCCTTCCTGTTATGTCTTTAATCTTTGCCGCGGGGCCCGCCGAAGCCATTCTGTTCCCCCTCTTGGGGCAACTTGTCGTAATTCTTGTCGCGGCAAGGCTTATGGGCTATCTGGTTCGGTTTCTGGGCCAACCTGAAGTTGTGGGGGAAATCGCGGCAGGGCTCCTTTTGGGGCCATCGTTTTTGGGGATGTGGTTTCCGGAATTTCAGGCCCAGCTATTCCCCACGGTGGTTCCGGGAGTTTCCCCGGGGGTCATTCCCGCTCTTCTGACCATCATTGCCCAGTTGGGTTTGTTGCTCCTGCTTTTTCAGGTGGGACTGGAATTTGATTTCAGTCACCTCAAATGGTCCGGAATGGCCACTTTTTCCATTTCCGCAACCGGAATTGTTTTCCCTTTCGGGTTGGGTCTCCTCTTTGCCTGGTTTGTGCACGACAAAGTCGGGTTTCGGGCCGATGGTTCCCAGGTGGATTTTCTCCCATTTTCGCTCTTTATCGGAACCGCCATGTCGATCACGGCCCTTCCGATTCTTGGACGGCTTTTGATCGAGTGGGGTGTGACACGAACCCGCCTCGCGACCATCACAATTTCCGCAGCGGCGATGGACGATGCCGCTGGTTGGATTATTCTTGGAACTGTCGCTGCTATCGCAACATCCGCCTTTGAACCTC
>CAWUOD010000243.1:0-5563 GCA_963923115.1 uncultured Singulisphaera sp. | reverse complement strand
TTCTCCACCGTGCACTGGATCCCTTGATTCAGGATCTGGTCGGACAACTCGCCCTCCATTCATTTTGCAGCACGGTTGCTGTAATTGCGGTGTCTTTTATGCATCTAATTTTTGGCGAATTGATACCAAAAACCATCGCTATCCAATCGCCTGACAGAATTGTATTGCTTCTGGCAAGCCCCATGCACTGGTTTTTGATTCTGTCCAGACCAATAGTTTGGGGCATGAATGCTTTCGGGAGTATGCTTTTAAAGGCTGTTGGTTTCAAAAATCCGGGAAACCATGCCCATGCCCATTCGGTTGAAGAGCTCCTGATGATAGTTGAGGATACCGAGGAAGCAGGGTTTATTGTTCCGGAACAGGCTGATGTTCTGGAAAATGTCTTTCGGCTCAGCTCCAAAACTGTAGCGGACTGCATGATTCCCGCCTCCAAAATCAACGCCCTGGAACTCAACTCCCCACCCGATTCAATCCTTGAGGACTTGCGGAACCGGGCTCATACCCGTCTTCCCGTTTATGAAGGAACATTGGACAACATAGTTGGAGTGGTGAATGTAAAAGACCTTTTGTTTTTATTCACTTTGCATGGTTTGGTGATCCTGGAGGATGCGCTATACCCTCCCGTTTTCATCGATCCCGGCGAGCAGGCCATCAATGCCCTGAAACTATTCCGGAGAAACCGAAGGCATATGGCCATTGTCCGGGATGCTTCCAAAAGAACCCTCGGAATATTGACCCTTGAGGATGTTCTTGAGGAGATTGTGGGACAAATATTCGACGAGCACGATGTCGGATCCGCATTCCAGCAAGGTGCTGAAATTGTTGGGCAGGACAACCATGGAACAAGTCCCGAACCACGAAAAGACTGATTAGCCCTATAACACCAAGTAAAGGCTCAAGAGCGGCAAAGTCGCCAGAGGAACAGACCTCCCACAACCGCCATAAGGCCATCCGCGGCCCAAACAAGCAGGAATGGGTCAATTTTCCCTTCTTTGGCCATGCCCGTGCCGCAAAGCATAAGTGGATAATACACCACCACAATAGGCAAAAAACAACTTATAAAAGCACTGAGGTAGTCGCTTTTACTGAACCAGATCCCGATTGGGGCGCCAACAAGGATAAACCCAAGACACCCCAAGCTAAGGGCCGGTCGCATCAACAATTCCACATCCATGAAAAGGGATTGTTGCTTTTCATACTTTTTCCGGTCCGCAAGATTCTTCAGATGGGCCTCAACCTGGACTTTGTCCGGGTTTTCTGCCTGTGTTTTCCTGCATTCGTCCCATTCCAACTGCGTTTTTTCCGCGGCTTTTTCCCATTCGTCCTTTTTCTGGAGGATCTCCTGCCATGTCATATCCCGGGCCCGCTTGTTCGCCTCGCTACTAAGGTTGGTTGGAAGGGGAACATCCCAAACCCTGTCCTCAAAGTATCCATGGGATCCATCCGCAAAGCTTGCGGTCCCATGCCTCATGTGTACAAGGAGGAGGCCTTTGGAAAGATTGACCCTCATATCCGCTTCCCGAGCCTGGGCGACCAGGTCGATTTCCCCCTTGGAATCACGGCGCTTGAAAGTGGGATGGATTAGCTTTCGCCCCTGAACACCCTTCACAAACATGGCAAATGGAAGATTCGCATGGCTCAAAGTGCCTTGTTTTCCAAGCATCGAATAAAGCAACTCCTCGGCATCGCGGAAAACCAGCGCGCGAAGCATGGCATGAGTCACGGGAATGATTTGGAAATACAAAAGCATGGTCATCAGGCTCATGGCAAAACCAAGAACCAAACCCGGACTGATAACGGAAAAAACATTGATACCCGCGGCGCGGATAGCCAGAATTTCGTTGTCCTGACTTAGCCTTCCATAAACAACACACACCGCAAACAGCGTTGTGGCGGGAATGGTATAGGGGAGGGTGCTGGGAACAAGCAGGGGTATTGCGGCCAAAATTTGGCTTGGGGTCAGTCCGTGCTGCCCAGCTTCCGCGACAATACCCGCCAAAAGAAGGATAAGAGTAATCGCAATAAGCGCCACAATGAACACTCGGGTGAGCTCAATCATCACCATCCGGAAAAGGATACCACCCATAATTACCGGACTCCTGGTCGTTGAGGGCTAGCTAATTCCGACCTGCCAAATACTCCTTGTCGAAAAACCTTTCGAAAAGGCTGTGTCAAACCTGGCAAAACTTCCCGTTCTATCTTTGGGTTCCTGGGGTTCCCCTGGACCCTGACCAAAAACATCTGTTCACTTAGGGTATTGGGAAAACTATCCATTCCCTGAGGGAAAAACTGTGCCGCCCTCGCCCAATCTGTGCGGAATTCCAGTGACATATCGCGGCCATCCATGGGAATGACTCCCTTTCCGCGAAGGCTAATTGCATTACCAAACAGATCAAGCTGTTGAAATCTCAAAAGAGGACCTTCCACACTGAACAGCGCATGAGCCTGTTCAAAAGCCGTGCCATCGGGAATACGCAACCCAAATGTCTTGATCAGGTCAAGGATAACAGGCAACTTGTATAGTTTTCCCTGGGGAACATCAAAGCTCCCGTATCCCCTCAATCCCTGAAAATCAGTGCCTATGCCACTCAGGTGGAGCGTTGCAGCCGCCAAACCCTGGATGGAATTGGGATCACCAAAATTGACGCGCCCCAGTTCCTCCAGCCGGATCTGGGTTGCCTTAAGAAGCAGATCATACCTTGTTGTCGCCTGGAAATCGATACGAGCTTCCCCGCCCAGTTGGCCCCCATACAACCTCCCCTGGAGGTCAGAAAACCTAAGGCTATTCGGCTCATCCGCGGGCACCTCAAACCGACCGGAGATTTGTTCCACCTTTTGGCCAAAAATGGTGGACTGCTCAAGGAACATTCGTCCAGCCACCCCATTCCAACTTTGGCCGTTGTGCTTTCCCCGCGAGTGGATTGATCCCTGAATATGCTCAAAATTCAACCCCGCAACAATTTTGTTATCCCGAAAAAAAGCCTGACCATCCCATTCACTGACAACTGTCCGTTTGGAATCAGCGGGAAAATCCATCGCGAGGTCAAATTTCACACCAATGGGCCCCTCCACCGTGGAGTCCGTCAAGCCTCTCCTTAGCGGGGTCGGCAATGCGCGAATGGTTTCCGTATCCAAATTCAACTGTTCGGCCTGTACCTGGTTTAACCGTAGGTTGAGGCCCCCCTGATCGGGATATAGCGCCGTGGCTTTGCCCATTTGCCACCTTGAAGATCCATGTCTGGCCTTCAAATTTTCAATCTCGGCCCTCCCTGGCTGGAGTCGACAGGTTCCCCGCACATCCTCAAATAGGTAAGGCAATTGTTTTGGTCGGAATTTTCCCTCGTGAATTCGAAGACTGATTTCCATTCCTTCGCCGGTTCCGGGGCGATCCACCACATCCGCGTCAATCTTGAGAACTCCCTCCGGCCCAAGCTCATCCCAGGCAACCACCGGACTTACTTTTCGTTGGGGATGGGGCACATCAAGGGCAGCCCTCAACCGATGATCCGCGGGAAGTCCATCCGCTCGGAGAAGAACACGCAAAGTCGCCGGGCTTCCCGCGGCGATTTCGTTGGGCTGCCAGGATCGCCCATCAACCAGCACCCGGGCGCCCCGATTAAAACCTTTCGCACCCTCACAAAACCAATTTCCCCCCTTAATTCGTAATAATCCCGAAACATTTTCGAGTGGGTAGGGGAAGGAGCGGTAAACAAGGCTTGTTTCCCTTGCGCGGACTTCAATATCCGTTCTGATTTTTTCAAGACCAGGTCGCTTTTCCGCGAATACCTTCAAATCCATTTTTCCCAACGGCTGAAATTGGTCGAAGATTTCCCGATGATTAGGCTCAAGGGCGGCCCTTAGCTCCCGGTCTATGGGGGTGTTGGTGGCTTCGATACTCACATCAACCGACTCATGTCCATTCCGTCCCTTGCCGAAAGCAATCACCCGGATATTCCCTTCCTCTGCGGTTTTTCCCTGAATTTCCACTTGGACTTCTTTCAGTCCCCCCTCACGAATTTTGCAAAAGATTTTCCCTTTTCCATCGCGAATTTTGTAGGGAAAAGCTTTCGCTACAAAACTCATTCCCAATGGGCGAATATCAAGGTCTATTTCCGGAATGAGGCTTACCTGGGAATCCATAATTCCGGAATTTGATTCCTTTTTGCGCATCACAATAAAAAGGTCGGCAATTCCCTCAGGTTGAAACCATTGTTGAACGCCTGTGACACCGTTTCCGAAGGATAAAAGCAGTTCCTGTGTGATCCGGATACCCTTTACTTCGGCCCGGACTTCATTTGGCAAACCCGGAGATCCCCATTTTGCCATCTTGGGATCCCAGGGAATCTCCCATTTCCCCATTTTTGCCATGAGATCAGCGCCATTCCATTTACCACGAAGTTCCAACTGATCAATTCCGCGGGGTCCACCCTCCAATTCCCCCTCCAACTTTTCAAGGCGCACACCACCAACAGGCAATCCCCATGTCCCATCACGCAAACTGACCAATACGGAACGGGGAACCGGGATCGGGGAATTGGAATCGGGAGGAATTTCACCTCGAATGTCCGCCTGGATATTACCCGAAAGCTGCCTTAGCCATGATGCAATACCCGGTTCCATTTGCTGCAAAACCTGAGCCAAACCCGCCTTTACTGCAATGTTATCCAGACGGAGATCCATCACCATGGGGGATTTCTTTCCGGCTTTTTGGCCAAGCAAGGACATTGGCCCAAGCCAGTCCCCATGGCCTGTCATTTCAAACCGAACTTTTTTGCTGGAATCCTGAAGGCCTGCCAGTTTGAGATCCCGAATTTCCATATTGGGAAGTCTTGAACCGTCGGCGGTTTGAAGGCGATCCTCAAAAACCACCTGCCCCTGATGAACAGCCCAGGAGGGTAACTCAGCTCCCTCATTGGGGGTCCTGCGAAGAAGACCATCAACATTCAGGGATCCGTTCGGATTACGAATAAGTCTTAAGCTTGGCTGAAAAAGCTCGATTTTCCTTATTGCCAAACGCCCCTCAAGGATTGCTTCCTTGTCATGAACAATCTGTGCACGAGGGATATTCAGGAAATCGGCCGAGTCGAACCCATTGCCACGCCCCAATCGAAGTCCGTTTGCGGTGATGCCTCCCCAAAGGTTCACCTGGACTCCGTCAAGTTGGACTCTTGTATCCTGTAGGGTACTGCGGATTCGATCCACCAAAAGGTTCTGGATGACTGACGGACTCGTCCAGGTTAGAAAACCACCAAGGAGCAAAAACAATCCCACCAATCCACCCAGGGAGATTCCCCGAATGATCCATTTCCTCAGGATTGGATTGGTGTTTCTCGACATGGTACCCGCGCATGGACCCTGAAACTATCTCCGTGGCATACCCATGAAGGCCCAAAACTGTCAACGCAAACCGGTTCAAACAGGGGGGAAGCAGGCAAAGCCATTTCGTAAAAAACATTTAGAAGGAAGAACCAAACCATGAAAACCATTCCCCAAATTGTCCAAATATCCCAAAGCCACAGCCAGCCCGAAGTAACTGCTGTCTCTTATACACATCTCCGAGCCC
>CAWUOD010000242.1:0-5594 GCA_963923115.1 uncultured Singulisphaera sp. | reverse complement strand
GTATGTCCAAAAACTTGTCGTGCCGATGTCGCTCCCGACCCATGATCGAATCAAGGAATCCCGCCGGCCGATCGTATTCCACGACCAGCGTATCCACAGGGAGCCCGGCTTTCCCGATTGCCTCGTCAATGGCGTCATCAAGTGAACCGAGCTTGTCGATCAGCCCGACATCTTTTGCCTGCTTCGCCGTCCATAACCCGCCATCTGCCCGATAGCGTGTGTATTCCGCCAATCCATCAGCCCCGGTTGGTCCGGCGCGAAGGGCTTTTATCTTGATCGGTTCGAGAAGTTTGCCTTTGAGTTGGGGCCGGCCCTGTTCCACAATCTCGAGGAATTGTCGGTATCCATCATCCACAAGGTCCTGCCAAACCTGTTTTTCCTTTGGACTCATCGCCCGGAAAGGGCTTCCCGAATCCTTGATTTCGCCCTGTTTTACAAGGTTCATTCCAAATCCGAATTGTTTGGCCAGGCCTTCCACGGTGGGAAAGGAGACAAACACCCCGATTGATCCCGTTTGAGAGCTGTTTTCGGCAAAAATGGAATGGCTTGGCGCGGCGATATAGTACCCCCCCGAGGCGGCGATCGGCCCGATCGATGCGACCACAACCCGTGGTGTCATGGTGCCCCTCGGCCCCTTACCTTCCCTGATTTCCATAATTCTTCGGTGCAGGTCCTCACTCGCGGTAAGGGTGCCGCCGGGAGAATCGATTCTCACCACCACTGCCTTGACCCGGGGATCGGAGACGGCCATGTCCATTTGATCAATCGCGTCATCGATCAGCCCCTCTACCATGACTGTCCCGACATGGATAACCGCGACCCGGTTGGTTGTCTGGACATCGTCCCGTTTGGCATCTCCCCGGAGACCATATTCTTCCAGTTTGGGTGCCTCGACCGCATCCCACCGAAAATCGAAAAGGCGGACTGATGAAACAATCCAACCGGCTCCAAAAACAAACAGGCCCACGCCAAACACAAACATTCCAACCCCGAGCACAATAGCTGCGCCAAAACAACCGGACCCCGTGGGATTCGCGGATCTTCGGACGGGAGAACTGTCGCTGGACATGGATTGGCAATCTCCGGGCATGGGAAAAGAATTGTTTAGGGCTCATCTTATTCGGATTTGGACCGGAAAGGTTACGGAATCCGGTGGGATCCGTGGGGTCAAATATTGCCTATGTGTGTTTCTTTAACCATCTCCCAAAAATCCGAAAAGCCCTTTCCGGAAACCTATTGACGGTATATGATTGTGTTTGTTATTCCTAATGCATTTTATATTTATACACATCGCCGTATTTCGGCTCTTTTGGGCTGAAAGTATGTCGCATGTGCTTCCATCAAAACCACCTTCGGAAGTCCCCCGATGAAGAAAAAGCCTTCTGTGTTCACCCAGGTCAATGGTCTCGAGGGTTTGGAAAGCCGCACAAATCCCACAGTTGCCTTGATTGGGTTAAACCCAACCAACGGTATCCTTTCCATCGTTGCCAACGAGACGCCAACTTCCGTTCGGGTGGAGTATAGCTTGCTTGGTTCGGGTGCCGCTCAAATTGAGCAGGTCAAGGTAATCGAAGGCGCCAATCAGGTGATTGGCACATTCCTTTCAGGCCTGGTTCGCGAGATCCGGTTCACCGGTGGATTGGCCAATGATATCTTCAACGCTTCCCAGTATCGAAAGTCCGTCAATGCTGATGGAGGTTTGGGAAACGATATCCTGATCGGCGGCAAGTCCACAAACACGATACAGGGTGGTATAGGCAACGACATTATTCAGGGCGTGGGGCCGGGCACCTACAACGGCGGGACCGGTGATGACAGGATCACGACCGGTCCGGGGAATGATACCATCGATGGCGGGGAAGGGGACGACACAATCGTCTCCCAGGGTGGAACGGACAATGTCAAGGGTGGATTGGGCAACGATTCCATTCGCACAGGATCCGGAGCCGACACGATCGATGGCGGTGAAGGAAACGACACCATTTCCACTTCTGGTGGTCGGGATAACATACATGGCGGGCCTGGTGATGACACCCTTTCCGGGGGCGACGAGCTTGATGTGATTGTTGGCGATGATGGCAATGACATTATCAACGGGGAGGCAGGGGATGATTTCCTGAGCGGTGGGCTGGGAGTCGACCGAATCTCCGGCGGTTTGGGAAATGATTCCATCAGCGGCGGCGATGGAAATGACGAAATTAACGGCGATGAGGGAGCGGACGGCCTCAGTGGTGACGGTGGGAACGATTATATTTTTGGCGGTCCGGAAAATGATATCATCCAGGGAAATGCCGGTGACGATTCGCTCCTTGGCGGAGTGGGAAACGACACGATTTCCGGTGGCGTCGGAAATGACGCCATCAATGGCAATGCTGGTGATGACATCCTTAATGGAGATGAGGATCGGGACATTATCCTTGGAGAGGCGGGAAGGGACACGATTTCCGGAGGAAGTGAAAACGACCTGATTGGCGGCGGGCTGGGAAATGACACGATTGACGGCGGCGCGGGCGACGATGTCCTCGGTGGAAACGAGGATAGCGACACCATACATGGCGGGGAGGGTGTTGACACCGTCAACGGAAACGATGGCAACGATAGCCTTTTCGGGGACGCGGGGGCCGACAAGATCAATGGGGGCAATGGCAACGATGCCATCGAGGGAAATGATGGCGATGATCTTGTCCATGGGGACGCGGGCAACGATCGGATCAGGGGCGGCAATGGCAACGACACGATTTACGGCGACGATGGCGTGGATCTTCTCCTGGGCGGCGAAGGGTTGGACACAATTTACGGCGGCAATGGCAACGACACCATCAACGGTGATGGGGGTATTGATACTCTTTTTGGCGGAGAAGGGGATGACTGGATCGTCGCCATCGACGATCAGTATTTCGATTCCATGACCGGAAACGCCGGCAGGGACATCTTCTGGCGCGACCGGGACCCCCGACCGGCCCCGACCGGTCTGGGAGGCGACATTATCAATGATTTGGCCAACGAGGACGCCGACCAGGCTGTCACCGCTTTTGTCAATCAGGGTGCCGACAGGATCCTGAACGGTGATCGCATCCCCGGACCAGCGTTTCCGGCCCAACTTGCCGCCAAAACATTTTCGGAAAATCCCTTGTTCTCAAGCTCTGGCCCAAAGGGGACCGACATCAGGCAAGGCGTGGTGGGTGATTGCAAGGTGGTATCGGCCCTTGCCGCGATGGCGAGGGACAACGGCCCCGGAAATTCCTGGGCGATCCGCAAAAACATGGCCGATTTTGGAGATGGAACATTTGGTTTGAATCTTGGCGGAAATTTCTACAGGGTGGACAATGTTCTCCCGCTCAGTCCCGGAAGTCAAACCCGGCCAAACTATGCCAACCTTGGCCCCGAGGACGCGATCTGGGTCGCGATCGTGGAAAAGGCGGTCGCAATGGCGGATCCCCGTGTCCCTGGAACCTTCAACTATGCCGATCTGTCAAGCACCGGCGCGGACGAGGTTTTCCAATTTTTTGGCAGCGCCCAAACGGGTGTTCCATTCCTCAGCCTGCCCAGGACTGGTGGATATCCCACCGCCGCCGCCCTTGGCGCGGATATTGTCCAACGCTTCTCGGGACCCCAACCCCAATACCTGACTGTCTCACTATCCGACTCCGCGGATGAAATCGTGGCGAACCCTTCCACAGGCACCCCGAGAACTCCCGGGACTTTGGGGAGAAAATTTGTGGTCAGTCACGCCTACACGGTTTGGGCGCTTAATACCAACGCCCAAGGTCAACTGACCAGCCTGGTTCTGCGCAACCCGTGGGGAACAGACAAAGGCAACTTTGGGGTAAGTTATTCCGATGCCAATGCCAATGACGGATTGGTTACAATAACATTGGCCGAACTTTTCACATCAAAGGGCCGCCTCAATTGGGCCACACGAGTGGTTTGATTCTCCTTGGCCCTCTCAAGCCAATAATTCCGGACGGACGCGGCCACTTCCCCCAACGGGAAGTGGTCGTCCAAGCCGGTCCTGTATTTCGGTGTGCGGATCGATCCCCAGCAAATGATAAAGTGTCGCCAACACATCCTTTGGTGACACATGGGTTTCAGAAACGCTTCCGCCGATGCGGTCCGTTTTCCCAACCACACGCCCCTTGGCAAAGCCGCCTCCGGCAAAAATCGCCGAGTAAGCTCCCGCCCAATGGTCTCGTCCTCCCCCTTTGACATTTTGCAGTCTTGGGGTCCGGCCATGTTCGCTCATCACAACCACCGCGGTCTCTTCCAGCATTCCTCTTTGGGCAAGATCGGCAATCAGTGTGGAAAAGGCCGCGTCGAGCCCCGGGCCAAGCTCGTTTTTGAGCCTCGGATAATGATGGACATGCGTGTCCCATCCCGTATTAAAAAGACCATATTCATCCCAAAATACCGTGACGAATTTCCCGCCCGCCTCCATCACCCGCCTTGCGGCCAAACAAGATTGTCCAAAAAGATTCATCCCATAACGCTCTCGCAGTTTGGCTGGTTCGTCCTGGACTTTTAGCGCCTCGCGCAATTTTCCCGAAAGGGATATCGCCCGGGCCATGGACCTATGCCGGTCAAAACCATCGAATGTCAAATCCAGCCTTTTGGCCATCGCCAATTGGGCTTGGTCAAGTTGGCGAACCAGGCTGTCACGGTCGTTCATCCGGTCGAGCGTGATTCCCTCGGGGGGAGGGGCCATTTCAAAAGCATCCGTGGGAAGGATGCCCGCATAGGGATCCGCCACCATTTTCGGAGGGACGCCTGGCGTCCCTGCGTCGCGTTCGATCGTGTGTATTCCCCCGGCGCGAAATTCGGACCAGACAGGATCGTAGGAAGGTCCCAAAAATCCGCCAAATGGTCCGGACCTGGCAGGACCCCGTTTGGATCCAAATGGGAAAGGGAGCGCGAAATTGGCGGGCACAGCCGAGGCCTCCATTCCCGGTTTCCAGTTTAGGTGGTCAATCACCGAACCAATAAAAGGCCACTGCCTTGAATCCCGCGGCCGGGTTTCCAGGGGAATATCGGTGGTCGGCACCCCTGTCGTCGCGAAAGAGACACCATGGACCGGATAGGAGTGTCCAAGGGAGCGCAGCACACAGGCCTGATCAAGAATGGCCGCCGTCCGGGGCAATATTTCTCCCATTCGAAAACCGGGAATTCGTGTCGGGATCGATTTCAGATCGCCACGGACTTCCAACGGTGCATCGGGCTTGGGATCGAATGTTTCAATTTGACTTGGCGAGCCCCAAAGGAAAAGGAGAATACAACGCTTGGCCTGGCCAAAACCTGGTTCGCGTCCCTCCGCGGAGGTCGGGGCCCCATCCAGACGCGAAAGCGCCCCACCAGAAATCCCAAGCGCCCCAATCTGCAAAAGGTCGCGCCGGGTGAGACCATCGCATAGCCTCTTTTGGGAACCGAGTATTCGAATCATCCGGATTCCGACATTGGGAACGGGAAAAAGTTGGCCAATCCCTTTGCCTGGCAATTCGGCCCGTCCCGGATTGCCCCAAGGCGAGACCCCAAAACCGCCAGGATGCAAGACTTATATCTGTCTCTTATACACATCTGACGCTGCCGACGATACTCCTTGT
>CAWUOD010000241.1:0-5602 GCA_963923115.1 uncultured Singulisphaera sp. | reverse complement strand
TCATGGTTCCCCCCAAGCAGGCTAGTAACATCAAGAAGCAGGCACCCCTGTGTGAACCGGTCCTCTCCCAAGGATCAGGTCACCAGTCCGGGGCCGCCTGTAATGCCCCAGACCAAGGAGCAAACAAGTCGCTCCAAGGATTTCATTCGGCAGAATCGGTCCGATACTTTTGACAAAATCGTCGCAGGTGTCAGTTTGGCTAGGATTGGCATAAACCGGGAAGCAGGAAAAATCCCCCCAGAGTGACAAAACCGGAACAAAAACCAAGACCCGCATCCTGTTTGGAATAAAAAACCAACATTCGACATTGCCCACAGGAAATCCCACCATGCTTCCCCTACTACTTTTTCTCTTTGGTCAAAATCCCGGGGGGATTGACCAGGCAGGTGTTTTTGCGACTCCCAGGGAGTTTTTGGTTATTGCCGCGGGTGCGAGGGGCGGCAGAACCCCGGTAAGGACCGACAGTCTGGAGGCGCTTCTTGTGAAAGGGGCATGGAAAACACCCAAAGAGGGTGATGCCCTTGGGGAAGACTCGCGGGCGAAATGGGAAAAGATCCAGGCGGGGCCAAACGGCTCGATTCGCCATCCCTCCCTTGCTGGTGGTTATGCCCTTTGGAAAGTGGAATCCGATACCATCCAGACCATGGTTCTTGAGGCCCAGGGGCATGGAATGGTCTATGTCAATGGGGAGCCCAGACCGGGTGACCCTTACGGATATGGCTACTTGGCCCTTCCTGTCGGTCTGAAAAAAGGAACAAACGAATTCCTGTTCTTTGGGGGAAGGGGGGCGATTCAGGCCAAATTGCGAAAAATCCGGGGCCCGGTGGAGGTTGGCGATGGGGATGCGACCCTTCCGGATCTGGTGGCCCAAACGGAATCCACCCAGGTGGGCGGGGTCGTCATCCGCAACTGCACGGACAAGCCCCTTACCGGTTTGGTTTTAAAGGCAACCGTTGGGGGAACGGATTCGAGTTCGCCGGTTCCCGCCATCGCCGCGCATTCCCTCTACAAAGCGCCCTTCCAATTCAAACACAAGGCCCTGCCGGAAGGAAAAATCTCGTTGAAGTGGGGGCTTTTGGGGACGGTTGACAAGCCCCGGGTTCTGGCCGAGGGGGAATTTTCCCTGGAAGTAAAATCCCCAAAGGCTACCCGTAAAGTCACCTTTATTAGCGGACTGGATGGATCGGCCCAATACTATGGACTGGTTCCGGCCATTGCGGGGTCACAGGATTCGAAAGATCGTCCGGGAATACTCCTGACACTGCATGGCGCCTCGGTAGAGGGAATTGGTCAAGCCGCAAGCTATGGCCCAAAAACCTGGGCCCACATCGTCGCGCCAACCAACAGAAGGCCTTTCGGATTCGATTGGGAGGATTGGGGGCGGATGGACGCCCTGGAAATTCTGGACCTGGCCCAGAAAGAATACAAAACCGACCCACGAAAGACCTGGTTGACGGGACACTCGATGGGTGGCCATGGAACCTGGCACCTGGGCGTCACTTTTGCCGATCGCTTCGGGGCCATTGGACCCTCGGCCGGCTGGATCAGCATGTTTTCCTACGCGGGCGCAAGAAGGCCGGAAGCCAAGACACCCATGGCCAAAATGCTTTCCCGGGCCACCAATCTTTCCGATACACTCGGATTGGTGCAAAATCTGAAAACCCGGGGAACTTACATCCTCCATGGGGATCAGGATGACAATGTCCCTGTGGCGCAGGCCCGGGCAATGCGTGCCAAACTAGGTGAATTTCACCCCGATTTCGCCTATTACGAGCGTCCCGGCGCCGGTCACTGGTGGGGGAGCGAGTGCGTCGACTGGCCCGCCTTGATGCGCTTTCTCTCCGAACGCCCGATTGCGGATCCCAAAAATATCACCGAGGTCGATTTTCGGACCTTTCACTCGGGAATATCCTCGAAAATGGGTTTCGCGACCATTGAAGCCCAGGAACTTTGGGGAGAGCTTTCCGAGATCCAGATCAAAGCCGACATCAACAAGGGGATTCTTCAGGGGGCTTCCAGAAATGTCAGGAAGCTGACATTGACCAATCCCGGCTGGACCAGGAAAGACCCCTGGAACCTTACCCTGGATGGACAATCGATCGAGCTGAAAGATTTTCCACAAACCGGGAAAGCCACCATCGAGTGGAAGGACAAAAAATGGAAAGCGGTTGGCCCCACCCATCCAACCGCCATCGATAAGAAACCAGGCCTGGCGGGGCCGATCAAGGAAGGATTCCGGGGCAGGATGGCTTATGTGGTTGGCGTCTCCGGAACACCGGAGGAGACCAAAGCCAATTGGTCGAAGGCCCGCTACGACGCCGAGACTTTCTATTACCGGGGCAACGGGGCCATTGAAATTTACACAGATAAGGAATGGGAAAAGTCCCCCGAAGGATTCAAAGGCCAAAACCTGATCCTTTTGGGAAACAGGGACAATAACAAAGCCATCAAAAAGCTTTTGGCCGAATCCCCCATTCAGGTTGAAACCGGACAAATTGCATATTCCGGCGGAAAGCCCTTGGAAGGAAATGACAAAGCCACCATTTTCATCCAACCACGAAGGGACGATCCCGGTCATTCCATCGTCTGTCTGGGAGTGACAGGGCCCTCTGGAATGCGCCTTTTGGAGAGGCTTTCCCTTTGGGTATCGGGAAGTTCCTTCCCTGATTACCTGATCATCGAACCTTCGACCTTGAAAGACGGTATCGGGGGCTTTATCGCGGCCGGATATTTTGGGGCGAATTGGGATTGGGATCCCGCCCAGACGGCGACACGCTAGAGGTTTTGTCCGGGCGCCTGGACTTTGCGGTTTGGGCCATGGGGCTTGGAGTTGCCCAAAGGGACATAGCGAAAAGCGATTGCCCCAAGGATCAGGATTCCGCCCCAAATGGTGTTGCCGTCCATGGATTCGCTTGCAGGACAGACGAACCAGGCCCAAATCGGATTGAGCATCGGCTCCAAAAGCATGATAAGTCCCGCCTCGGCCGGCCTGAGTTGCCGGAGGCTGTAAGCCGTGAGAATGTAGGGACACCCCAACTGCACAATACCAAAGATGACAAGGGCGGAGGTTTGAAGCAAATTGGGCATGGGCAGTCCCGGAAGGAAGGGTATGAGGACCACCGCGCCCACTCCCATATTGACGCAAGTCAAAAGCAAAGGCGAAACCCCGCGCATGAGTCTCAGACCCAAAACCACTCCGGCAAAAAGAAAACCGCTTGCCAAGGCAAGCACATTGGCTTCCCATCGACTGGGTTCGGCCTGGTCCGCCGGATCAAACACGATCAAAACGACCCCGACAAGCCCGACCAGGAGCGCCGCGATTTCGGAAATTTTGGGTTTGTCACCAAAAAGCCAAAATGCTCCTAAAAGCAGCCAAAATGGTGAGGTGTATTGGAGCAATACCGCATGGGCCGCGGATCCCATGACCATGGCGGCAACATAACTGGCGTTCATCAGGGCAAAACAGATCGCTGTGGGAATCATGGCGAAACGCCAGGTCAAAACACCGGGCTTCAGAAACAGGGCCAAAAACAAAGCCCCTGATGCCGTCCTGCCAAAAGCGATATGCATTGGGTCGATGGGGATTTCCGCGAATCCCAGCGGAGCCCCCAGGGAATCAGGCCGTGTCAGAAGCTTGGTGAATGCCCCGCTCAGGCTCCAGAGCAGGGCGGCGAGCGCGAGACCCAAATGTGGTCGGAAATCCGTAACTACTGGTTTGGTTTCGACTTGCACCTGACACCTGGAAAATGCTGATCCAAGAATCCTGGCCGGGGATCTGATTGGAACAAATTCGTATAACATCCGGTTGATGAAAGCTCGTTAGCCCGAGGGAAGGATGTTTCTGCCATGCTAGTGGTCATGCACAAAAGTGCGACGCCTGAACAACTCGAATCTGTACTTCTGACCATCGAGTCTATCGGCCTCAAAGCCCACCCATTGCCGGGTTCGACCAGGACGGCAATCGGGGTAACCGGGAATCTCCAATCGATTCAGCCCGATCAAATCGGTGGTCTTCCCGGGGTCCTGGAACTTATCCGGGTTACCAAACCCTACAAACTCGCCGGTCGGGAGTTTCATGAATCCGACACCATCGTCACGGTGGGAGAATCCAAAACCGGGGCGGGATATTTTTCCGTGACGGCTGGCCCCTGCTCGGTGGAGAGCGAACCGCTCATGATGAAAACCGCCGAGTTTCTAAGGGGGCTGGGGGTGACCCTTATGCGCGCCGGGGCCTTCAAGCCCCGCACAAGCCCTTATGCCTTCCAGGGGTTGGGCCGCGAGGGGCTCAAAATCCTTGAGCGGTGTCGCGCCAAAACCGGTGTGAAAATTGTCACCGAGGTTATGGAAACCGACGAGGTGGAGGCGGTTGGGGATTCCGCGGATATCGTCCAGATCGGAACCCGCAACATGCAAAACTACGCTTTGCTAAGAAGGGTGGGCAAGCTTCGCAAGCCAATCCTCCTCAAGAGGGGCATGTCGTCCACCCTGGAAGAATGGCTCATGGCGGCGGAGTACATCCTTGCCGGGGGAAACTCCGAGGTCATTTTGTGCGAGCGGGGCGTGCGAACCTTCAACGACCACAGCCGAAACACTCTCGATCTTTCCGTGGTGCCACCGCTCAAAACCCTTTCCCACCTTCCCGTCGTCATCGACCCAAGTCACGGCACAGGCAAACGGGCCCATGTGCCCCCGATGACCCTTGCAAGTCTGGCTTGCGGTGCCCATGGCGCCCTTTTGGAAATCCATCCGGATCCGGACAAGGCTATGTCGGATGGCTTGCAAACCATCGATTTTCCCACATTTGAAAAACTAATGGGGCAACTTCGCGAACTGGCCAAGCCGCTTGGCGTCACTGTCTGCTAAAAGGCTTTTTGCCCGATTGCAATCGAACGAAATAAACAAAAGATCCTTTTCAGGTAATATTTCTGAAAAGGATCTTTTGTTTTGGATCCCTGGATTCGGGACCCAAACGACTTATGGTCTTCCACCCAGGCCTGGGGGAAGCGGACCCGGAGGGGGCAAATTCCCCGAAGGCGCCGGAGCCGGGGCCGACCCCAAACCGGGGAGTGGAGCCGGAGTCGGGATCGCGGACGCCCCCTGGCGGATCAACTCCTCGGCGGGTGGGAGATAAACTTCGGTGTTCGGGGGCAGGGCCCCGGTTTTCGGCAAGGCTGCCAGGCGCGGATGGATCTCGTTGTAGGACTGAAGCATCCGTCCCAGTTCCTTGCGCTGGTATTGGGTTTGCGCAATCGTCTCCCATGTGTCCCCGTAAGCTGAATTGTATACCTTTTCAGTCCAGGAACTGACTTTGGATGCGGGAATGGGGGTGTTGGACTTTGCCGGAGGGGAATTGAGCGGGGTAAATTGCAAACCGGCCGGTTGCAAGGCTGGTTTGACATCCTCTCCGGATATGCCTGAAAGCGGTCGATTGGCCGCGGGGGGCGGGCTTGCCGCAAATGCTGGAGGATTTCCAAATCCGGGTGAATTGTTGGCACCGGAATTACCGGACAGTCCGCCCGGGGGCAGGTTGGGAAGTCCGGTTGGGGCTGGTGGGGGTGGCGTGGCCATTGGCCCAGGCGCCCCCGAAGGAATGCCATTGTTT
>CAWUOD010000240.1:0-5630 GCA_963923115.1 uncultured Singulisphaera sp. | reverse complement strand
GGCAGCGTCAGATGTGTATAAGAGACAGATCCTGGACATGTAGCGACAGGGTGCATCCCACCCCGCAAAAGGAACAAATCGTATCGGTTTTGGTTTGTCTGGATTCGTCCCAGGTTCCCTCCTTGCGCATTTCAAATTCGGATTTGAAACTCAGGGCGCCTGTTGGACACACTCCGATGCAATTGCCGCAATAGACACAGGCGGAATCGGGGAGCGGGTTGTTGAATTCGGTGGAGATTCGTCCGTCAAAGCCCCGGCCCGCGACGGCGATGGCAAAAGTATTTTGGGCGTCGGTTCCGCAGGCCTCGACACACTTGTAGCACAAAAGGCACTTCGCGTAGTCGCGGACATAAAGGTCGTTGTCGATTTTTGGGGGTTGGCCGACCGTTTGGGCTCTTTGCCCCGTGGGATTTTCATGATGGCCCGCATGGCGATGGTCGCGCTCGTCGGCTTTTGCCGGTGGCGCGGATTCGCCATACCTGGCGGGGTTGGCGCCATAGCGCGCGGCCTGTTCGACGATTTTTGGCGCCGTGGAGAGGTCCACCGAACTTTGCAGGAATTCAAGGACCATTTTGCGGGAGTGGCGCACCCGGTCGGAGTCGGTTTTGATCACCATTCCCGTTTCCGCCTTGCGGGAGCAGGAAGGCACCAGGGTGCGGGATCCGTCCAGCTCCACAACGCAAACACGGCACACATTCACCGGGGTAAGGGTGTCGTGGTAACAGATGGTGGGCGTATCGAGTCCAATTTTTTTGCAGGCGTCCAGGATGGTGGATCCGGCGGGGACGGCCACCTTGTTTCCGTCAATGGAGATCTCCACAGGAGGAGTTTGGGGCTCCACGGGCGGCATGGGAATCCTGGTCGGTCGGGGGGGCGGCTGAAACCAGTAACTCGATTGACTCATGACCGGGCCCCCACAACCACATCATTTCCAAAAAGTCTCAGGGCCGATTGGATCGCCCCCGAAGCCGTGTGGCCCAAACCACAAATCGACGCGTCGCGCATCACCTGGGCGATCTCCCCCAAAAGCGCGACCTCGTCCGCGGCCGATCCGTTAGGCTCCCCCCGACGCAAACGGGCGATGAGCTCTTCCTGGCGGATGGCGCCCACCCGGCATGGGACGCACTGGCCGCACGACTCATCACGGAAAAAGGCGGCGATCCGGACAAGAATATCACCGAGGTCGGTTGTCTGGTCAAAGACCATGACGACCCCCGAGCCAAGCGTCGCGCCAATGGCCCGGGTCCCCTCGAAAGTCAGCGGGACATCGAGGTGTTCGGGGCCGACAAAAGCGCCCGCCGCCCCCCCAAGGAGAACCGCTTTGATCGGGGCGGATCCGCTTGTGCCTCCGGCGAGGGTGATCAGTTCCCTCAGCGTGATTCCAAAAGGGGTTTCATACACGCCTGGCTTCTTCACATGTCCGGAGACACAAAAGAGTTTTTGCCCCTTGGAGTTTCCGGTTCCAATCGCGGAATAGGCCGCGCCACCCATCCTGAGAATCCAGGGGATGTTTGCGAGGGTTTCGACATTGTTGATGACGGTCGGCTTGTTGAAAAGTCCAACATGGACCGGGAAAGGCGGCTTGTTGCGCGGCTCGCCCCGTTTTCCCTCGATGGAGTTGAATAGGGCCGTCTCCTCGCCGCAGATGTAAGCTCCGGCGCCTTTTCGGATCTCGATATCGAAAGAAAGGCCCGTCCCCTGGATGTTTTCGCCTATGATGCCCGCAGCGCGCACGGCATCAATCGCGCTCCGGACCCTGGCGATCGCAAGGGGATATTCCCCACGAATGTAGATGAAACCCTTTTTTGCCCCGGTCGCCAAAGCCGCGATCAAAATCCCCTCGATAAGGGAAAGGGGATCACCCTCCATGATGACCCGGTCCTTGAAGGTTCCCGGCTCGGATTCATCGGCGTTGCAAACCACATATTTGGTGTCGCCTTTGGCCTGGGCAACCGCCTCCCATTTTTTTCCTGTGGGAAACGCCGCGCCACCGCGTCCCATCAGGCCCGAGGCAATCACCTCGGCGATGGTTGCCGCCGGTCCGATCGCGAAGGCTTTGGCCAGGCCCTCGAATCCCCCCTGGATGTGATAATCCTCGACGGAGGCGGGATCGACGCTTCCAATCCGGGACAAGAGTCGCAGTTGCGATTCCCCCATCTGGGGGACGGCATGGGTAAGCCATTCCCAATTTTGATCCGAATACTTGCCTGAATCGAGCGACGCCTGGATTTTTTCCGGCGTGGCCTCCCCTATCGCCCCGCCCCCAAAACCATTGCCGGAGGGATCCGATTCGCCGGAACGAAGGATCAAAGCCGCCGGCGCGCTCTCGCAAAGTCCCAAACAGGGACTTTTGCGAACTCCCACGGATTGGGATCCCTCATATTTTTTTTCGAGGTTCTCGCAAAGCGCCCCGGACCCCTTGATGCGACAGGCAATATCCTCGCAAACATGAACCTCGGTCGGGGGTCGGTGTTCCATCGAAAACAGGTGAAAAAATGTCGCGACGCCGTAGGCCTCGGCGGGCGGCACGGTCAGGCGTTTGCAGATGTAGTTGAAGGCCCCCGGCGGAATCCAGCCAAATCGTTCCTGGACGGCGTGAAACGCGGGCAAAAGCTGATCACGCATGGAGCGGGCGCGATTGCCCCCCAAAAGGGATATTCGTCCCTCTCGCTCGAGATCGCGCTTCCCCCCGGCCCAGGCCGATTCCGCGGATCCAAGAACCGCATCCACGGCCTTTTTTTCCGCCTCGGTGGGTTCGGGCCCGGTAACCTTGATATCCATCAGCTCCCCAGCCTTTCAACCCGAATGGCGCAAGCCTTGAATTCGGCCGTCCCCGCCTTGGGATCTGTTTCATCAATTGTCAGTATGTTGGTGTTGACCTTGTCCTGGAAATGAAAAGTCATGAAGGCCAGCCCGGGTCTTAGTGATTGGGTTGCGCGGACGGGAGCCTCGATCGCCCCCCGCCGGGAGATGACACGAACGATCTCGCCATCCCTGACTCCCAGGCTCCGTGCATCCTCGGGACAAAGATCAAGGGTTTCCCCGCGACGAAGAGGCGAGGAAAATCCCGAGGTTTGCACACCGGTGTTGTAATCATCGAGTCGCCTGCCGGTGGTGAGCCTTAGCGGAAATTCCGGGGTAAGCGGTTCCACCGGGGGATCGTGCGCGACCGGGGTGAAGGAAACCGGCGGGCCGTTGAGCGGTTTTTCCCACAACCTGCTGTGCAGGTACATTTCGCCGGGATGCGCCTCGTCCCAACAGGGCCATTGCAAGCCATGGCCCGTGTCGAGTCTCTCGTAGGTGATCCCCGAATGCACGGGGCTAAGCGATCTTAGCTCATCCCAAATATCCTTGGAACAAGGCTTTCCCCAGTCGTGCCCAAGGCGTTTGGCCAGTTCAAAAAGGATCTCGATGTCATCGAGGGCGCCAGCCGGAGGCTCTTTGGCTTTTCGGACCCGTTGCACACGGCGTTCGCTATTGGTGACCGTTCCCTCCGATTCGCACCAGCCCGCCCCGGCGGGAAGCACCACATCGGCCAGTTCGCCGGTGGGCGTCAGATAAATGTCCTGGACCACGAGAAAATCAAGCGATTTCAGGAGACTTTCCGTGCGGTTTCGATCCGCCTCGGACTGAAGGGGGTTTTCCCCTATCACATAAAGAGTTTTAAGCTCGCCTGTCTCCATGGCATGAAACATTCCCGTGAGGTTCCAGCCGCGTTTGGGCGGAACGGTCGCGTTCCACTTCCGGTTGAACTTTTCGCGGAACGCATCCACCTCCACATGTTGAAATCCCGGCAAACGATCGGGCAACGCTCCCATGTCGCCCCCACCCTGGACATTGTTTTGTCCGCGGAGGGGATTGAGACCGCTGCCATATTTTCCCACATGGCCCGTTAGGAGGGCCAGGTTGATCAGCGAGGTGACATTGTCCACGGCGTTGTGGTGCTCGGTGATGCCGAGCGTCCAGCAGATGATGGCCCTTTTGGCGGTGGCGTATGCGTGGGCCATTTCCCGAATGGCCTGGGCGGGGACGCCGCTTTCCCTCTCGGCATATTCAAGAGTAAACGACTCGACAGACTCGGCGAATTCCCGAAACCCGGTCGTCGCGTGGGCGATGAAATCCCTGTCGTGGAGGCCAGCCGCGATGATCTCGCGGGCGACGGCGTTGGAGACGACGATGTCCGTGCCGACATCAAGACCAAGCCACGAGTCCGCCCAGCGGGCCGAGCTGGTCCGCCGGGGGTCGATGGCGAACAGTCTCGCGCCGTTGTGAACACCCTTCAGAACATGATGAAAAAAGATCGGGTGTGTCTCTCTTGCGTTGGATCCCCAAAGCAGGATCACATCGGTCTTTTCCACCTCGCCGTAGGAATTGGTTCCGCCACCCGCTCCAAACACTGTCGCCAGACCGACGACGCTTGGGGCATGTCAGGTTCGATTGCAACTGTCGATGTTGTTGGAACCCATGACCACCCGGATGAACTTTTGCGCGACAAAGTTCATTTCATTGGTCGTCTTGGAGCAACTGAAAATTCCAAACGCCTTGTCGCCATGTGTTTTGCGGTTTTGGGCAAAACCCTTCGCCACGCGATCGAGTGCCTCGTCCCATGATGCGGGCCGGAGGGTGCCGTTTTCGCGAACAAGGGGGGTGGTCAGGCGGATTCTTGCGCCGCGGGAATTCATCGTTGTCATGATCAACCCTTTGAGGTCTTCCAACAAGGGATCTTCGGCAAGGTTTAATCTTATTCTTAAGCCGTGTTCAAGTCGGAAGAAATTGGGTTAACCTGGAAGTCTTTTTCGATTACACGATTCCAAAAACTTGCCCGCCCCCCATTAACAGCCTGGCACGAACACCCTTTGGATGGGTTTTCGCCAGAACCCGGAGGCGGGCCAAAAGTGAAACCTTTTCTGCTTCCGGCCTATTTGGCCTCAAGTTCGGAAACCAACTCGGCCAATTTGGCGGGGTCCTGGCTTTGCAGCACAATTTTTACACGGGAAGCGGGTACCTCAAGCTTTTCGAGGGCTTGTCCCGCTTGTTCCCACATCTTTTGCTTTTTCGCCCCTTCCGCCAGGTAAAGTTCGGTTACCAATTCGGCCAAACGCTGCAGCCCAAGGGCGCCGGATTGGGCATAGTAACGCTTGATAATCCCCTGTTGGTGACGGGAAAAATTTTCCATTGCCATTGTTATTGCCCTCGTTGGGGATTCAGGGGTGAGTTGCGGTCATCCATTATGGTACCAAACCCACGGACCAACGCGCAATTTCCGTGGGAGTTCCGAGCAAATTGTTCTGTTTTTGGTTTCGCTTTTCGATTTCGTCGATGCCCTTCACCCAAGCCTGGCAGAAAGCATTGGCGGTGGACTCATCGCGAACTTTATCCAAAAGCTGGGCAATCAGGGCTGTTCGCGCCGTGCCGTCGGGCCGCCTGGGATAAGGCGCGGGATTTTTGACGGTGGTGACAAGCAGTTGCTCGCGGAGAATTTCCCGAAGGTTCGAGGTTGCCAAGGGATCGAGGTTGAAACGGTCCCACCGCATACGAAGGATCTGTTCGTTTCGGGTCGCACCGGCGGTGAAATGACCCAGTGCCAAATGCTCACCCGGAGGTCCCGCAAGGGCCGCGGCAAATTTCCA
>CAWUOD010000239.1:0-5644 GCA_963923115.1 uncultured Singulisphaera sp. | reverse complement strand
TAGCCTCATCACGCCCCCTCTTTCGACCTGACCGGACTCGGGCACCCAAAATAGGCACCCGGGGAAAAGGCCTTAAGCGATCTCCGTCACAGCGGCTTTGTGACCCCGCCGCACACCCGGTGCCGGGGCCAGTTCCACCAATTTCTCACGGACGGCCCGGACAATGCCATCGACATCCACTCCGATCTCCTGAAGCTGCTCGGAGCGTTCGGCATGCATGACATACCTGTCGGGGTGGCCAAGTCGGATCACATTGCTTGAGTCGAGTCCCGCCCTGTTGGCGGCCTCAAGCACCGCGCTGCCATAGCCGCCTTCCAGCGCACCCTCTTCGATGGTGGCGACAACAGACGCCTGTTGGATAGCTTTCATCGTGGTGGATTCGTCAAGGGGCTTGGCAAAGCGGGCGTTGACAACCCCGACCGAATACCCCTCCCCGCGAAGGATTTTGGCCGCTTTTTGGGCGTTGCCCAGCAGGGTTCCAAACGCGAAGAGAATCGCGTCCTCCCCCCATTCAAAGACCTCCGCGGTGCCAAGCTCAACCGGCGCGACAGTCCTTTCGTGCCATTCCAAGGCGGTTTTGGGGTAGCGGATGCCAACCGGGCCATTGTGCGAGAGGGCGAAGTCGAGCATCGGCTTGACATCAGCCTCGTCGCCTGGGGCCATGCAAACCATGTTCGGAAACATACGCATGTAGGGGATGTCATACATTCCGTGGTGGGTGGGTCCATCGGGTCCGGTAAAGCCCGCCCGGTCCATACAGAAAATCACCGGCAGGTTTTGCAGACTGACTTCCTGGAAGATCTGGTCAAAAGACCTTTGGAGGAATGTGGAGTAGATGGAGACGATCGGTTTGGTTCCAACTTTCGCCATTCCCCCGGCGAATGCCACGGCATGGCTTTCGCAAATGCCCACATCAAAGAACCGGTCGGGGTAATCCTCGCGGATCTTTTCGAGCTTGTTCCCCTGGCACATCGCGGCGGTGATGATGGCGACCTTGGGATCGGTCTTCATCCTTTCGTGGATGGCCGAACTGAATGCGTCGGTGTACGCCTTGGCCCCACCCTTTTTCAGGGAGAGAATGGTCCGTTGCGGGCCAACCTCCTCAAAAACAGGAGGCGTGTGGTAGGTGACCGGGTCGGCGCTCGCCTGGGGAACGCCCTCGCCTTTGTTTGTCAAAACATGGAGCAGCACAGGTCCTTCGAGCTGCTTGACATCATGGATCCAGCGGCGAAGTTCGGGAATGTTGTGTCCGTCAATCGGGCCAAAATAACGGAATCCCAATTCCTCAAACAAAACCCCGCCATTGACAAACGCCTTTACCGCATCCTTGGCCTGTTCAAGGAATTGCGTGGCCATTCCGCCCACCAGCGGAATTTTGTTCAAAAGATCCCGAATCTGTTTTTTTGACCCGGTGTAAAGATCGGACATCCGGGCCTGATCCAGACACTTGGCAAGCGAACCCACCCGGGGGCAGATCGACATGGCATTGTCATTGAGGATCACAAGGAAGTTCTTCTTGAGAACCCCGGCATTGTTAAGCGCCTCGAACACGATACCCGAGGGAAGGGCGCCATCGCCGATGACCGCGACGCTATGTCGTTCGGGGTGGCCGTTGACAATGTCGCCCATCCTGAGACCAAGGGCTGTCGAAACGCTTGAACCGGCGTGCCCCGTCATGAAGAGGTCATATTCGCTTTCGGCCGGGTTGGGATAGCCCATCAGGCCACCTTTGGTCCGAATCGTTCCAAAGTCCTCGTGACGGCCTGTGATCAGCTTGTGGGGGTAGATCTGGTGACCCGTGTCCCAAATCAGGCGATCCTTGGTGAAATCGAAACTCAAATGGAGCGCAAGACACAGCTCCACAACACCGAGATTGCTTGCGAAATGGGCGGGACGGACCCGCAAAACCCGAACAAGCTCGTCCCGCATCTCCTGCGCAAGACTGGTGAGCTGTTCTTCGGATAGCTGATGGAGGTCCTGGGGCGATTTGATCCCGCCTAGCAGCAAATCCATAGGTTTGGCTCCTTCCCTGGTCCTATTGTGTTAGCCATTATCATAGTGATTTAATGGTCCCGCCGGAGGACTTTTTCCAACACGGCCCGAAGTGGACGCGAGGAGTCCCCGAAAGGTTTGATGGCCTCGATGGCTTCGGCTTCGAGCTGTTCCAGTTTCCCGCGGCTGGCCGCGATGCCAACAAGTCCGGGATAGGTTAGCTTGCCCCGGGCCGCGTCCTTGCCCAATCTTTTGCCCGCTTTGGAGGCGTCACCCTCCACATCCAGCAAATCATCGGTGATCTGAAACGCCAGGCCAAGACAGGTGCCAAATCGCGAAAGTCGCTCCAGAGTCTCCAGGGCCCTTGGCGATCGGGTCTCCCCCAACGCGACCATGGCTCCCAAACGAAGCGCCCCCCGAATCAGGGCTCCTGTTTTTCGGGCATGTAGGGCTTCAAGTTCCGCGACCGACTTTTCGCCGTTTTCTCCATTCAAAGGGGCAATCTTGTTTTCCCATGTCAAATCAACCACCTGCCCGCCCACCATCCCGGTCATTCCCGAGGCCCGGGCCAACTCCAAAACACACTCTGTGCCAAGGGCCCCCGGGTAGGCCTCGGCCAACACTTCAAACGCGAAGGTAAGCAGCCCATCTCCCGCGAGAATCGCCAGGGCATCCCCATACTTCTTGTGGCATGTGGGAATACCCCGTCGAAGGTCATCATCGTCCATCGCCGGAAGATCATCATGGACAAGACTGTAGACATGAACCAATTCCACGGCGCAACCGGCGGGCCAGGGGTTGGCATCGGCCGCCGTGCCTGCGGACTTGCACAGGTCAAAACCGAGATAGGCAAGGATCGGCCGCATCCTTTTGCCAGGGGCAAGAACACTATAACGCATCGCTTCGTGAAGGCTGGCCGGCAATCCCGGACGCGAATGGAGAAGCTGATCCAGCTCCCGTTGGGCCCGGTCCTTAAGCGAATCAAACAGATCAGGGGATTCCATGGTCCTAATCCTCCTCGCCGCGTGATTTCCGAAGGGACCCGCGGGCGCTCTCGATGCTGCTTTGGTGGTCGAAAGGCTCGAGGATCGGGCGTCCCTCGGCATCCACCTTGATGGCCTCAACCCGAAGCTGCGCGTCCTTGAGCTTGGTGTGACAGCGCCTGTAGACCCGTATCCCTTCCTCGTAATGTTCCAGAAGCTTTTCAAGGGGCAGGCCACTCCCCTCCAGGGCGCGGACCGTCTCCTCGAGCCTCAGCAGATCCTGTTCCAGAGTATTTGTGTCTGCAATGGATTTTGTTTCCGCTTTGCTCATGCTTCATTTCCAGATTGGGAGGCGCAACCTCCCGAAGAGGTTTCACCAACAGAATCCGTTTCCCGCCCGGGCAGGACGCCCTCCACCCTGCTCAGGAGGATTCCCCGCGAAAGACGGGTTTCGAGGAGATCCCCGGGACCGACCCGGGATGCGTCCCTCAAAAGCGCGGGTGAAGCGTCGCCTTCAACTTTGCAAGTCAGGCTATACCCGCGCTCAAGCACATGCAAGGGGTTGAGAATGGAGAGACGATCACGGAGGGCGTCGAGTTGGGAAAGTTTGCCGACCAGGGCCTGTAGGCAAGACTGGCGAATTCGAACAACCACCTCTTCCACCCGTTTTTGCTTTTCCCGGACCCACTCCCTGGGCCTTTGCCAGGCGGATCGCCTTGAAAGGTTGTCCAATCGGCGGTTCAGATCCTCCATCCGCGATTGGACGATGTGTCTCATGCGCAAGGCATGGGAATCGATCCTGGCTGCCCAATCGGCCCTCCTTGGGGTGGCGCTTTGGGCGGCATGGGTTGGGGTCAAGGCCCTGAGATCCGCCGCCAGATCTACCAGGGTGACATCATCCTCGTGGCCAACCCCGGCGATGATGGGAATGGGGGAATTCACCACGGCCCGTACAAGAACCTCCTCATTGAAGGACCAGAGGTCCTCCATGCTTCCCCCGCCTCTCCCCAAAATGATCACATCAGGCGGCCCACCCTTTTCGGGTGGGATTCCCGCCAAAAGTCCAAGCGCCCGGGCCAACTGATCGGCGGAGCCATTCCCCTGGACCAGGCAGGGAGCCAAAATCACCCGGGCAATGGGCCACCTTTCACGAATGGTTTCAAGCATATCCCGAATGGCGGAACCCGAGGGTGAAGTGACAATCCCGATTTTCAGGGGAAATCCCGGAATGGGTCGTTTGCGATCGGGCGAGAACCAACCCAAGGCCCCCATCTTTTCGCGTCTTTGCCTGAACGCCAACTCCAGGGCGCCCATTCCCTCGGGGCTCAGGTCCTGGGCATTGAACTGCAGCTCCCCCCTATCGACATAGACATCCAGCTTTCCAGTGACCCGCAGCCGCATCCCCTGGATCATCTGGAATTTTGCGCGGTTGAGAACGCCCCGAAAAGCCACCACCTTGATGGAGGCTTTTTCATCCTTTAGCGTTAGATATGCGTGACCGCTCTTCGCGATGGTCAGGTTGGACACCTCCCCGGCGACGACAACCTGGGGCATCGGATGAAAGAGCTGCTTGACGCCAAAAAGGAGTTCGGAGACCTCAAGGGCCTTTGGTTCGGATTCAAAAAAATCGCCTTGCATCAGAAGGGCAGCCCTTCACAGGGGAGTCCAAACGCGGCCGCGACCAACGGCTGGATCACCTTGCCGGCATGGATATTCAGACCAAGGGCAAGGCCAGGGTTGGAGCTTATCGCCCCTTGCAATCCCTTGTTGGCAAGCTCCATGACATAGGGAAGCGTCACATTTGTCAGCGCGTAGGTGCTCGTCCGACCCACGGCCCCCGGCATGTTCGTGACACAGTAATGAACAACATCATCTACCATATAAGTCGGCTTTTCGTGCGTGGTGGGGCGGCTCGTCTCCACGCAGCCACCCTGGTCTATGGCGACATCGATGATGACCGACCTCGGAGGCATCCGCCTCAGGTCCTCGGCCCGAACCAGCATCGGGGCGCGGCCTCCCGGAATAAGCACCGATCCGATCAGAAGGTCGGCGGTTGAAAGGGAGTCGAGGATGTTGTGCCTGTCGCTGAAAAGGGTCGTGACATTGGGGGGCATCACATCGGCGAGGTAGCGCAACCGATCAAGGTTGACATCGAGAAGCCTGACATGCGCCCCAAGACCGGCTGCAACCCTGGCGGCGTTGGCTCCAACAACCCCCGCGCCCAGGACCACAACCTGGGCGGGTGCCACTCCCGGAACCCCACCCAGCAATATTCCCCGGCCTTCAAAGGGACGCTCGAGGAATTTCGCACCCTCCTGGATGCTCATGCGCCCGGCGACTTCACTCATGGGGGTCAAAAGAGGCAATGTACCCCTGGAATCGCGGATGGTTTCATACGCGACGGCGCTGATTCCGGAAGCGAGGACCGCCTCGGTCAGGGGCCGGTCCGCGGCGAAATGGAAATAGGTGAAAACCGTTTGCCCACGTCGAAGGAGGGGCCACTCCTTTTCGAGAGGCTCCTTGACCTTGACCACAAGGTCGGCAACCGACCAGAGTTCCTCGGGTGTGGTAACGATCTGGGCGCCGTGGGCCTTGTAGGCCTCATCGGGGATCCCCGAGCCCTGCCCCGCGCCCGCCTGGATCAGAACCTTGTGTCCCTTCTGCGTGAG